>JAHFUO010000165.1 GCA_023265015.1 Acidobacteriota bacterium
TGTTGCACCTCGTGAAGATGTGGCTGACGGTGCCCGTCGAGGAACGGGACGCCGCCGGACACCGACGCCTGACGGGTGGGAAGTGCAGCACGCGGGGGACGCCGCAGGGCGGCGTCATCACTCCCCGTACGCAAAAGGTAACTTTCAATTCGAGCGGGTGATCGCGGGATGGCGTCTGCGGCAGGTGCTTGATTTGCGTCGTAAAAGATAATATGTTTATGTCGCATGACGCGAGCGACGAAGGCGGACAAGGCACGCCTGCTGAACGCTGCTTATCGTCTGCTTGGACAGCAGACAGAGGTCGCCGATGCCGCACAGCAACTCGCCGACAAGTTTGTGTTGTCGCGGCGACAGGCGTACCGCTACCTCGAGCAAGCCGCGGCATTGAGTGCTCCCGTGTCGGCTGTGGAACCGACGGTGGCCGTCACCTTCAAGCTCCCGGTGAGCATTGTGCGCGGCCTGCGCGCATACGCGCGGCGCAGTGGGCTCACGCTCGGACAGATCGTCACACAGGCGCTGACCGCGTTTCTCGGCGCCGTACGCCGCCGACGTGGCTGAGCGGCAGACTCGTCGCGACACGCTGCAGGTTCAACTCGACTACGCGTTCGATCGGCTACGGACCAACAAACTCGCGCACGCGTACGAGATCTTGGTCCCGACTCGAGCAGGTCCGCTCGAGGCCTCTGTAAGGGAGCGTGTGCATGCGGATGGCGGCGATCTACGCTCGGGTCTCCTCGGAGCAGCAGCGCGAGGCGCACACGATTGCGAGCCAGACGGCGGCGCTGATCGAGTTGGCGAGGACGCTCGATCTCGAGGTGCCGAAGGCCTGGGTCTTCGAAGACGAGGGCTATAGCGGGGCCACGCTCGAGCGACCAGGCCTGGAGCGTGTGCGCGACCTCGCGGCCGAAGGGCAGATCCAGACCGTGCTGGTCTACGCTCCGGATCGCCTGAGTCGCAAGTACGCGTACCAGATCCTGTTGATCGAAGAGTTCGCTCGTCAGGGTGTCGAGACGCACTTTCTGAAAGCGCCGCAAGGCGCGACGGCCGAGGATCAACTCCTAGTGCAATTTCAGGGGATGATCGCCGAGTACGAACGCGCCCAAATTCTCGAGCGCTCGCGGCGTGGCAAGCGTCACCGGGCGCGAGCCGGCGAAATCAGCGTGCTGAGTGGCGCCCCGTACGGCTACCGCTATATCCGCAAGAGTGAGGACGCGCCCGCCTCGTACGTCGTGATTGACGACGAGGCGCGCGTGGTGCGGCAGGTCTATGAGCACTACACGGCAGCGGGCTGGAGCATTGGCGCGATTACCCGTTGGCTCAATACCCAGGGCGTAGCCACGCGCAAGCCGGGCACCAGATGGGAGCGCTCGGTGGTGTGGGCGATCCTGCGCAACCCCGCGTATCGCGGCACGGCCTACTTCGGCAAGACGCGCGTGGCGAAACGCCAACGGGTCACACGATCGCTGCGATTGCGCGGCGGCATCTCCACTCGTGACAGCGCCAACCACGAGCGACCACGCGAGGACTGGATCGAAATCCCGGTGCCGGCGCTCATTGACGAGGCGACGTTCGCGCATGCGCAAGAACTCCTGCACGAGAACAAAATCCGCGCCCGCCGACGCACCATTGAACCGAGCGTCGTGCAAGGTCTGGTGAGTTGCCGCCGGTGCGGCTACGCGCTCTCGCGCACCTCGACCCGATCGAGCGCGCGCCTGATCCATTACTACCGTTGCATCGGTTCTGATGGGTGGCGGCACCTCGGCGGACCCCGCTGTGACAGCCGACCCGTTCGACAGGATCTGTTGGATCAGATCGTCTGGGCCGAGGTCATTCGGCTGCTTGAAGATCCCACATTGATTCAGCAGGAACTCGATCGTCGGCTCGCGGTCGCGCGCGCCGCCGACCCCGCGAAGCAACGCGAACACACGTTGCAGCGGGATCTCGTGCGAGTTGGCAAGAGCATCGAACGCGTACTCACCGCCTATCAAGAGGAACTCGTGTCGCTTGAGCAGCTGCGGGAGCGGATGCCGCCACTGCGCCAGCGCGAGCAGGCGCTGCGCACCGAACTGCAGTCGATCGTTGAACAGACTCGGGAGCGGGCGGCGTACTTGCGCCTGGCGGAAACGTTGTCGGCGTTTCTCGCGCGGTTGCGGGTCGCTGCCGATACACTTGACGTTCTTGAGCGGCAACGCATCGTGCGCTTGGTTATCAAGGAGGTGCTCGTCGGCGATGATACGATCGTGATCCGCCACTGCATCCCCGTTCCATCGGGACCGCCCAATGGGACCAATCCTGCGCCGTCGGGTCGCGTCGATGACGGAAACGACCGAAGTTACCTTTTGCGTACGGGGAGTGATGTCGCCCCTGCTCGCCAACGTGCTTCTCGACGACGTGGATCAGGAGCTGGAGAAACGAGGCCACGCGTTCGTGCGCTATGCCGACGACTGCAACGTGTATGTGCGGTCGCCGAAAGCCGGCGCACGCGTGCTGACCTGCCTGCGCACGCAATATGCGCGGCTACGGCTCCGGATCAACGAGGGGAAGAGCGCGGTCGCGCGGGTGATTACCCGGCAGTTCCTCGGGGTCGCCTTCTGGCGCGGCCCGGGCGGGCGGTTACGGCGGCGCGTGGCGGACAAGGCCTTGGAAGCCATGAAGGATCGGGTGCGAGAGATCACGGGGCGAAGCCGGGGACGGAGCGTGCTCCAGGTCGTGGCGGAACTGAACCAGTACCTCACGGGCTGGCACGCGTACTTCCGCATGGCGGAAACCCCACTGGTTTTCCGGAGGGTGGACGAGTGGATTCGGCACCGGCTGCGGCAGGTGTACCTGAAGCAGTGGAAGCGCGGTCCCACGATCTACCGGGAGCTGCGGGCGCGCGGTGCGTCCGACGCCCTGGCCCGATCCGTCGCCTTCGGCGCACAGCGGTGGTGGCACCATGCGTCGCTCCGTATTCATCAGGTGCTGACGAACGCGCACTTCGACCAGCTGGGTGTGCCCCGGCTGGCCGCGTAACCTCAACGTCTCGAACCGCCGGATGCGGACCCGCATGTCCGGTGGTGTGGGAGGGGCTGCAAGGTTCCTATCCCGAT
>JAHFUO010000089.1 GCA_023265015.1 Acidobacteriota bacterium
TGCGGCGGCAGCCGAGGCCGGCTGCGCGGCCACAAGCGGCGTGGCGCGCCGCGCGGCCTGCTGCGTGCCGATCACCCAGCCGAGGATGATCCCGAAGCACATGCCGGCGATGGCGAAGACGATGGAGTCTGATCTCATTCGGCTGAGCCTTGAGCCTTGAGCCGATCTTAGTTCACCAGTGTTCTCTGAAACCACTCGACCAGCGCCTTGACCAGATCCGCGTCGCGGGCGAGGAGCACGGTTCCGTGCGCGGCTGTTTCCGCGAGCCGCGTGTCGCGCACGCCGGGCGGATCCTTGGCCAGCTCCCGCGCGGACCGGGCGGCATACGGGTCGTGAGTGCTTGCGATCAGCAGGGCGGGCCGGCCGCCGTACTCTTTCATCGCGGCGTCGATCCGCACGCCTCGGTACTCGAGCGACGGTGAGACCAGCGCGAGCGAGCGCACCGCTGGATCCGCCGCCGTTGCCAGCGCACCGAGACTCGCGCCGAGCGACGCGCCGGCAACGCCAATCGCGCCGGGTCGAACGTCGGGACGCGAGCTCAGATAGGTGACCGCCGCACGCACGTCATTGCTCCAGCCGCCAAGCACCGCGGAGTCCCCCGGGTCGGACTGGCCCGGCAGGTCGATGGCCAGCGCGAGGATGTTCGCGTCGGCCAGGCGCTGCCCGACCGCGTCCCAATCGTCCTTTGGACGTCCCAGCATCGGGACGAGCACGACCGCCGGCGCCGGGTGCTGCGAGGGTTCGAAGACGAGCGCGTTGATGGTGCGGCCGTCTTCGGAACGAAAGGAGACGCCTCTTCCCGCCGCGAATGCGGGCGAGGCGGCAAGACACAAGGCCAGCATCGCGGACCCGAAGGGTCCGCGCCGCGTCTTCAGGTTGATGGGTCCGCGATGCGTCTTCAGGTTGATGGGTCCGCGATGCGTCTTCAGGTTGATGGGTCCGCGATGCATCTTAAAGAGCGAGGACATCCAGAAACTCACGGACGCTTTGCGCGAGGCCGACGAAGAGCGCATGGCTGATGAGTGCGTGGCCGATCGACACCTCGTCGAGATGCGGGAGGCGGCGAAACGCGACGAGGTTGTCGAGATCGAGGTCGTGGCCTGCGTTCACGCCGAGTCGAAGCGACTGCGCCAGCTCCGCGGCGCGCGTGTAGGTGGCAAACGATGCGCGCACGGCCGGCTCGCCCTTCTCGAACGCGCGGGCAAACGGCTCGGTGTAGAGCTCCACGCGGTCGGCACCCACGTCGGCGGCCCATCGAATCGGCTTCTCTTCGGGATCGACGAAGAGGCTGACCCTGATCCCGTCGGAGCGGAGATCGGCGACGACGCGTCCGATCGTGTCACGCGGCGTCTGCGCGGACCAGCCAGCCTGGCTGGTGATCTCTCCCGGATGCACCGGCACGAGCGTGCATTGATCCGGCTTCACCGACCGCACCAGCGCGATCAGCTCCGGCCGCGGATCGCCTTCGATGTTGAACTCGATGCGGCCTTTCATCGGCGCGAGATACGCGGCGATGGCGCGAACGTCCGCCGTCGTGATGTGCCTCGCGTCGGCCCGCGGGTGGACAGTGATCCCGGGCGCGCCGCGGTCGACGCACACCCGGGCCGCCGCGAGCACCGACGGCATGGCTCCGCCGCGCGAGTTCCTGATCGTGGCGACTTTATTGACGTTGACGGATAGCTTGATCACGGCGGCTCAGGGCTCAAGACTCAAGGCTCATGCCGCTGAAGCCATGAGTCCTGAGCCTTGAGCCCGCATTGTTACACAGTAGCAACCAGGTGCTGTTTGACCGCCTCGGCGATCTCCTGTGCCCAGCGCGCGATGTCATCCTGATCGGATCCCTCGATCATGATGCGCAGCAGCGGCTCGGTGCCGGAATAGCGGATGAGCAGCCGGCCGTGGCCCGCGAGCCGCGACTCCACGGTCGACATCACGGCCGCAATCTCCGGAACGGTCGTCAGATCGACTTTCCGCTCGACGCGCACGTTGACGAGCACCTGCGGGTACGTCGTCAGCTCGGACGCGAGGTCCGCCAGCGTCCGCCCCGTCGCGCCCATCGTCCGCAGCACATTGAGGGAGGTCGCGAGCCCGTCGCCGGTGAACAGGTATTCCGAGAAGATCACGTGCCCCGACTGCTCGCCGCCGAGCGAGAGGTCGCGGCGGACCATCTCCTCCCTCACGTACTTGTCGCCCACCGGGCAGCGCACGATGTCGATGCCGGCGTCGCGCAGCGCGATCTCGAGGCCGATGTTGCTCATCACGGTGGCGACGATGGCGTCGCCCCTGAGGCGCCCCTCGCGCTTCATGTGCGTCGCGCACATCAACATCACCGCGTCGCCGTCCACGACTTTCCCCTGCTCGTCGACGAAGATCGCGCGATCGCCGTCGCCGTCGTACGCGATGCCGAGCGGATAGCCGCCGTCCACGACGGCCTTCGCGAGCTGCTGCGGCGCGGTCGACCCGCATCGCAGGTTGATGTTGCGGCCATCCGGCTCGCACCCGATGCAGCGCGCCTCAAATCCCAGTTCCTGGAACAGCCGCGGCGCCATCGTCGTCGTGGCGCCGTTGGCGCAATCGATCACGACGCGCATGCCGCCGAGCGCCTCGGCGTTCGGCATGATGGCCCGGAGATGCGAGAGGTACTCGGAGCGGTAGGCGACCTGCTCGACCGGCGTCGCGTCGCCGGCAGGCACTCGCCATGACGGGTCGGCAAGGATCGACTCCACGTGGTCCTCGAGCGCCTCCGTGAATTTCTCTCCCTCTCCTGAAAACACCTTGATGCCGTTGTCTTCGAACGGATTGTGCGAGGCGGAGATGACGACGCCGGCGGTGAAGCCCATGCGGGGCGTCAGGTACGCGATGGCTGGTGTCGGGATGATGCCGGCGCTCGTGAGCGCCGCCCCCTGGCTGTTGATGCCGAACGCGAGCTCGCGCTCGATCCACGCGCCCGACTCGCGCGTGTCGCGTCCGGCCAGGAATCGCACGGCGCCATGGTCATGGGCCCTGGCCCGAACGGAGTCGAGGGCCAGCGCCCGCGCCAGCGCGGCGCCCACGCGCCGGACGGTTGGAATATCGAGAGGGTACTGACCCGCCTTGCCGCGAACGCCGTCGGTGCCGAACAATCGACCCATTGGTGGTTGGTGGTTAGTGGTTAGTGGTAGTTAGTGGTTGGTGGTTAGCGAACTCGAACTTTGACTTCGGACGGCTCCAGTCGCACGACGCCCACGCGCGCCGGCGCAATGATGCTGACAGGCACCTGGACCTGGCCGGGCTTCAAGCCTCCCACGTCGACCGTCGCCTCGAACATCGCGCTGTTGCTGGTCATCGCCTCGCGGGGCCCGCGGACCCACGCGGTGATATGCGAAGGCGCGATCTCGACCTGGCCGCGTGCGTTGCGCGGCTTCACCGGGATCGCGCTGACCGACCACTCGACGGGCGCCGGCGTCACGGCGACGGCGACCCTGGCGGTCTGCTGCGTCCGCAGCCGCGCCGCGGAGTCCGGAACGCCGATGTTCACCGTTTCGTTCATCGGCGCGGACGCGCCGGTCACCGACACGGGCTCGGTGATCGCCTGCGTCAGCCGGTCGAGCACGCTTACCGGACCCAGTACTTCGACCGTCGACGGCTCGGCAGTGATCGTGCCGACGACAAAGCCGTCGGCCGGCTGCCCTTCAACGCTCGGCACCACCGGAACGACTTTGCTCCCCGACGGCTCGAACATCATCGCGACGGTTGATGGATTCACTTGTACGACGTCGACGCCAAACGGCGTGCGCACGTCGGCGCCCGCGAGATGAAACAGGCGATGACCTGCCCGCGCCGATCGAAGGTCCAGCACCGCCACCAATTCGCCCGCCGCGATTCGATTCAAGGCGCCCGACGAGCCCCGGATGCGCACGTCGACGACGGTTGGCGTGTCGCCCATCAGCTCGAGCTGCGCCGGCAGGTTCGTGAACTCGAGCGGGATGCGCAGCGCGCGCTCGAGCGTCTGCTCGCCCGACACGACGACCCAGAGAAGCGCGGCCAGCGCGATGGAGATGAGCTTGAGCCCAAAATGATGGCGAAAGCTGATATAGGCCATCAGACGAGCGAGCCCCGGGGCTCTTCCTGCTCCACGCGCGCCCGGCGCCGGCCAAGAAGCTCGCGCAGCCGGCTGCGCAAGCCGTCGGCGGACAGGCCGCGCTCGAGATCGCCGGCCAGCACGAGCGAGATCGTGCCGGTCTCCTCCGACACCACGATGGCAATGGAGTCGTTTTCCTCCGTGAGGCCGAGCGCGGCGCGATGACGCGTGCCGAGATTGCGGCTGACCTTCGGGTTCACCGACAGCGGCAGGAAGCAGGCTGCCGCCGCGATGCGATCGCCCTGGACGATCACGGCGCCGTCATGCAGCGGCGATGCCGGCTGGAAGATGCTGGCAAGCAGGTCGTAGGTCATGGTGGCGTCGAGGGGAATGCCCCCCTCGATGTAATTGCGGAGCCCGATCTGCCGCTCGATCACGATGATCGCGCCCGTGCAGCGCGCGGCCAGCGAGCTGGCGGCGACAACGAGCTCTTCGATCGTCTCGTCGGCGTGCTCGGCGCGGTCGAAGTAGCGGAAGAACGGCGCGCGGCCGAAGTGCGCGAGCGCGCGCCGGATGTCGGACTGGAACAGCACGATGATCGCGAACACGACGTACGCGGCAAGGTTGCGGATGACCCAGTTCACGGTTTCGAGCTGCAGCCACTGCGACAGGAAGTAGAGCGCGAGCAGGAAGCCGCCGCTCAGCGCCATCTGGACCGCGCGCGTGCCGCGAATCAGCAGCAGCAGCTCGTAGATCAGGAAGGACACGATGGCGATGTCGAGGACGTCCGACCAGGCGATCGCCGGGCGCCGGAGCAGCTCCGCCAGCCAGTTCATGAGTCGAGGCGATGATACCGCCGAATCTCGTCGCTGACGCGCGCCACCTGCAGCATTTCCTCGACGGCGTGGACCCGCACGACGTGCGCGCCCGCCAGCACGGCCGCGGTGACCGCCGCAGCCGTCGCCCAGTCGCGTGCCGGGGCGGCCATCGTGCCGCCGAGCGCGCGCGCGAGGAAGGACTTCCGGGATGGGCCGACGACGATCGGGCGGCCGAGATCGCCGAACTCGTCGAGCCGCGCGAGCGCCTCGAAGCTGTGAGGCGCCTCCTTCGCAAAGCCAAGCCCCGGATCGACGAGGATGCGCTCCTTCGACACGCCGGCGCCCGTCGCAAACGCGATGCTCTCTCGAAGCTCGTCGAGCACTTCGCCAACCAGGTCGCCGTAGGACGCCTGCTGATACATGTCGCGCGAGCGTCCGCGCGTGTGCATCAGCACGATCGCGGCGTCACGCCGGGCGACGACGTCGGCCAGCGCCGGCTCGTAGCGAAGCCCGCTGATGTCGTTGACGATCGACGCGCCGGCGGCCAGCGCGGCGTCGGCGGTCGCTGCCCGGTACGTGTCCACGGATATCGGCACGGTCACGCGCCCGGCCAGCGCCTCGATCACCGGCAGCACGCGCCGCTGCTCCTCCGCCTCGCTGATCGCGGCCGCGCCCGGACGCGTGGACTCGCCGCCGACATCGATGATGCCGGCGCCCTGCTCCGCCATGCGAACGCCGGCCTCGATGGCGATAGCCGGATCGAAGCGCTCGCCGCCCTCGGAGAACGAATCGGGCGTGACGTTGATCACGCCCATGATGAGCGTGCGCTCTCCCAGTACCAACGACCGGCCATGCGGGAGCGGCACGGTGAATCGACGACGGGGGAGCACGGGAGGAACACTACAACAAGTTCGAAGTTTGAAGTTCGAAGGGCGAAGTAAGTTCGAAGTGCAACGAAAAGGGCTCGCCGTGGCGAGCCCTTCACATCCAACTTACTTCGAACTTACTTCGAACTTCTCACTTCGAACTTCGAACTTCTTATTCCTGCGTCACCGTCCGCGGCGGCACGATGGAGGCCGCCGGGCGCTCCTTCGGCTTCGGGTCGCGCGTCACCTGCGGCGGCGCTGGCGCCGCGGGGGCCGCCGGCGCCGGGTCGTCCAGCGGCTCGCCGGCGACGATCCGGCGGACCTGCTCGGCGTCGAGCGTCTCGCGCACGAGCAGGGCCTCGGCCATCTCCATGAGCCGCCCCTTGTGTTCCGTCAGGATCGCGTGCGCGCGCGTGTACGCGCCGGTGATGAAGCGCTTCACTTCCTGGTCGATCTTCAGCGCGGTGTCCTCGCTGTAGTCCTGGTGCTGCGAAATCTCACGGCCGAGGAAGATCTGCTCCTCCTTCTTGCCGAACGTGAGCGGGCCCATCGAATCGCTCATGCCCCACTCGCAGACCATCCTGCGGGCGAGATCCGTGGCGCGCTCGAGATCGTTGCCGGCACCGGTCGTGATGCTCCCCATCGTGATCTCTTCCGCGATGCGGCCGCCGAGGAGGATCCCGAGCTGATCCAGCAGGTATTCACGCGAGTAATTGTGCTTCTCGTCGATCGGCAGCATTGTCGTCAGGCCGAGCGCCATGCCGCGCGGAATAATCGTCACCTTGTGGATCGGATCGGCGTGCGGCAACAACACCGCCAGCAGCGCGTGACCGGATTCGTGAAGCGCGGTAATCCGCTTCTCGTGCTCGCTGATGATCATCGAGCGCCGCTCGGCGCCCATGAGCACCTTGTCCTTCGCAAACTCGAAGTCGTGCATGCGGACGACCTTCTGGTTGTACCGCGCGGCGCTGAGCGCTGCCTCGTTCACCAGGTTCGCCAGGTCCGCGCCCGAGAAGCCCGCCGTGCCTCGAGCGAGCACCGCCACATCCACGTCGTCCGAGAGCGGAATTTTCCTGGTATGAACGGCGAGGATGCCTTCGCGCCCCTTCACGTCTGGACGGTTCACGACAATGCGCCGATCGAACCGGCCGGGACGCAGCAGCGCCGGGTCGAGCACGTCCGGACGGTTTGTCGCCGCGACGAGGATGACGCCCTCATTGGACTCGAAGCCGTCCATCTCGACAAGCAACTGGTTCAGAGTCTGCTCGCGCTCGTCGTGTCCGCCGCCAAGGCCGGCGCCGCGATGACGGCCGACCGCGTCGATCTCGTCGATGAAGACGATGCAGGGGGCGTTCTTCTTGCCCTGCTCGAACAGATCCCGCACGCGTGAGGCGCCGACGCCGACGAACATCTCGACGAAGTCAGAGCCGCTGATCGAGAAGAACGGCACGTTCGCCTCGCCGGCCACGGCGCGCGCCATCAGGGTCTTGCCGGTTCCGGGAGGGCCCATCAGGAGGACGCCCTTCGGGATGCGGCCGCCCAGCTTCTGGAACTTCTGCGGCTCGCGAAGGAACTCGATGATCTCCTGCAGCTCGTCCTTCGCTTCGTCGACGCCTGCCACGTCTTTGAACGTGACCTTCTTCTGCGCGCTCGAAGACAGCTTGGCCTTGCTTTTGCCGAACGACAGCGCCTTGTTGCCGCCGCTCTGCATCTGCCTCATGAAAAAAACCCAGAAGCCAATCATCAGCAGGATAGGCGCCCACGAATAGAGGAGCGCGGCCCACGGGCTCGCCGTCGGCTCCCGCGCCGCGACCACCACGTTGCGATCGATCAGCTTGTTCGCAAGCCCTTCGTACTGCGGCGGCGCGTAGGTGCGGAAGTTGTCGCCGGCCTTCGACGTATAGGTGATCTCGTTGCCGGTGATCGTGGCGCGTGCCACCTGGCCCCCGTCAACCTTCGACATGAACTCGCTGAACGTCTCGGGCTTCTGGTTCGTCTGGAAGCGCGTGGAAAAATTCCACACCAGTCCCCCGACGGCGACGAGGACGATCCAGAACACCAGGCTTTTCAGCGTCGTATTCAACGGTTTTCCCTCAGCATCTGGGCGGATAAGAGTATCACTTCGGGGCGGCTCCCTGCTGTATTAAGACCAGCTTTCCGCGCCGAAGTTCCACGCGACCCCCGGGGATATCCACGCCACCACACGTCCCCGCCAGGACCGACATTGCCGCCTCGACGTGATCGAGGCCGATCTCCCGATCTCCGGCTACCGATCGCAGGGCCCGGAGCAGCACGCGGCGCCGGATGGCGGGCGGTTCGGCGGCCGTTGCGAGGCCGTCCAGTTCCACGCCATCGGGGCGCTCAACGGCGAGTGCGTGATACCGCTCGTTGGCCCGTTCATCAAGCCACTGGCCGTCGTCGCGTACCAGTCCTGCCGCGCGCGCGATCGCCGGCCGTGTCGGACCGCCGGCCGCACGATCGAGCTCCGGCAGCACCGAATGGCGAATGCGGTTCCGCGGGTTGCCGATGTCCTCGTTCGTTTCGTCCTCGATCCAACGCTCGCCGCGCGCCGTGAGATAGCCCCGAAGCTCCGCGCGCGAGACGTCGAGCAGCGGGCGAATCACGCGGCCACGACGGGGATAAATGCCCGCCAGCCCCGTCAGGCCCGCGCCGCGCATCAGCTTCAGCAGGAACGTTTCGGCCTGGTCGTCCTGCGTATGACCCACGGCAATGCGGTCGGCGCCCAGGGCGTCGGCCACACGGTCCATACAGTCATATCGGATCTTGCGGGCTGCATCTTCGACTGACAGATTTCGTCCGCGTGCGTACCCTTTGACGTCCGCGGTTTCCACGAGGATTCGCAGATTCAGCCGATCGGCCAGCTCGCGGCAGAACGCCTCGTCGCGGCCGGCGGAAGGCCTGAGCGTGTGGTTGAGATGCGCGAGTCCCGCAACGCAGAAGCCGCCATGTTCGGCGAGTTCCCGCAGCAGAAAGACGAGGGCGACCGAATCCGACCCGCCCGAGAGCGCAACCAGCAGGCGACTGCCAGGGGGGCACAGCTCGTGGCGCTGAATCGTCCGGCGGATCTGCTGCAGAAGAGCGCTCACTTCAAACTTCGAACTTCAAACTTTTGATTGGTGCCGGAGGGCAGACTCGAACTGCCGACCCCGCGCTTATGAGACGCGTGCTCTAACCGGCTGAGCTACTCCGGCACGAACTCTGAAGTTTATCAGGGGTCAGGTGTTAGGGGTCAGGGGTAGGGGTCAGGGGTCAGGGCCGTCTCAGGCATCAGCCGTGTGTAACATCGTAGAGGCCCACCTTCAGGTCGGCCTACGCGGCCTCGATCACCGCGGCGGCTATCAAAGGAATCAGGATCTCGTGATGGCCAAGGAGCGAGATGCCGACGCCGTTCGTTCCGGCCACCGGCCGGCTGACCACGTTGATCTGCGGGCGGTACATCCGCATGAAGTCGATATTCACCGTCGTCAATCCCTCGAGCGAGACGCCCTGATTGCGCGCCAGCGCGACCGCCTTGAGGAACACTTCCGGCAGAATCACGGCCGACCCGCAATTCAGATAGACGCCGCCGGTCAGCCTGGCGACGCATGACGTGAAGTAGCGGAAGTCGCGCAGGCTTGTCTCGCCGATGTCGGCGCCCGACGCCGCGGGGTGCATGTGGATGATGTCGGTGCCGATCGCCACGTGCACCGTGACGGGAATGCCGAGCCGATGCGCGGCGACCGCAAGGCTGCAAGCGGCGTGCGGCGGGTTGCGGCGCGCGAGAAACTCGGCAACCCCCTGGCCAAGCCCTTTCCCGGCCGCTCGCGCGACGCCGATCGCCTCGTTCAGCAGCGTGCCGGTTTCTTCCGCCATCCCGAAGCGGCCGGGGCCGAGCGCTTCGTCCACGTCCTCCGATGTTGCGCCCGACAGCGCGATCTCGAAGTCGTGAATGATGCCGGCGCCGTTCATCGCGAGCGCCGACACGCAGCCGCGCTCCATCAGGTCGATCAGCACCGGCGACACGCCCGTCTTGATCACGTGCGCGCCGATTCCCCAGACGATGCCGGCATCCCGCCGCTTCGCCGACACGATGGCCTCGACGACGCGCCGGACGTCGGCAGCGCCCAGGATCGACGGCAGCGAATCGAACCATGATTTGAACGAGGCGCCACGTGTCACCGGACGCGCGAAATCTTCCGAGCGCGCCTTGCTGCGACGCGACGCAAGCGGGTACGTCCTGACCCCGGACAGATCGAATTCGTCGTAGGAGAAAGCCATGGGCGCAACAGTAATAGGGGGAAGGGGGCAGGGGGAAGGGGGAAGTGCTGTCCCAGGGATTAGGCCGAAGGTCGGCGGTCAGGCATCTGAAGAATCCAGTTGACCGCGTCATCCAGCGACCGCGCAAGGTATGCGGCAAACTCGTCACGACTTGAGGGATCTCTCCTTGAATTCGAATCGGGCACAAGGAGACAACCGCGTCCACCAAATCGATGCGCAGCCTCCACGTCGGCTGGCGAATCTCCGATGACGAACGACGCCACGAGGTCGATTTGCTGCTCGGCTGCAGCTCGTTCGTACAACAGCGTCTTTGGTTTTGCGCACGCGCAACCCGACCCGAATCGATGTGGACAAACGTACGGTCCTGCCACGACTGCGCCCTCAGAGGCCAGCCGCCGCGCAAAATTTGCAAACCAGGTCAAGAACTCATCCTCTGAGAAGAGCCCCTTTGCGATGCGCGACTGCACTGTGACAACCGGACAGATGAAACCGGCAGCGCACAGCCGGTTGACCGCGTGCGGCACGCCATCGATCACACGCAACGCCTCCAGTCGATCGACAATCACGGGCTGGACGAGCGTCCCGTTCAGATCAAGAAAGACCGCTCTGCGCACAACAGCCCTTTACCCTTCCGCCTGACGCCTGATTCCTGAGACAGCCCTGACCCCTGACCCCTGGCCCCTGGCCCCTGGCCCCTGACCCCTGACCCCTTACAGAATCAGCATGGCATCGCCGTAACTATAGAAGTGATAGCCGCGGGCGACCGCCTCTCGATACGCGTGCAGCACGGCCTCGCGCCCGGCGAATGCAGCGACGAGCATCAGCAGCGATGAGCGTGGCAAGTGGAAGTTGGTGATCATCGCGTCGACCAGCTGAAAGTGGTGCCCGGGACAGATGAACAGCGTCGTTTCGCCGCTTGCGGGCACGACCTCCCCGTCTGCCTGGACGGTGAGCGATTCGAGCGTTCGGACGCTCGTTGTGCCGACCGCGATGATCCGCCGTCCCTTTCGCCGCGCGCGGGTGAGCGCGTCGGCCGCTTCGGGCGACACGGTGAAATGCTCGGCGTCGACGACATGGTTCTCGACGCGATCGACTGTTACGGGCTTGAACGTGCCGTAGCCGACGTGCAGCGTCACCTCGGTACGCTCGATGCCGCGCGCGGCCAGCGCCTCGAGCTGTTCGAGGGTGAAGTGCAGTCCGGCCGTCGGCGCCGCCACCGATCCGCGCTCGCGCGCGTAGACGGTTTGATAGCGCTCCCCGTCTGATGCTGCGTCGTCTCGCTTGATGTACGGCGGCAGCGGAATGTGTCCGACCCGGTCGATGGCGCCGGCAAGCCCGCCCGGGTGATCGGTCGAGAGCCGGATGGTCCGGCGGCCGTGGAAGTGCATCGCCACGACTTCGCCGTCGATGCGAACGTCGCTTCGCTCGAACAACATCTGCGCTCCAGGCTTCAGCTTCTGGCCTGGGTGGACAAGCGCATCCCACTCCGCCGCATTGGGATTTGGGGGCTGGGATTTGGGATTAGGGATTTGCGCGAGCAACACACATTCGACCGCTCCGCCGCTGGGCACGCGGCGGCCCAGGAGACGCGCCGGGAAGACGCGCGTGTTGTTCAGGACCAGCAGATCCCCCGGCGCGATGTACGCCGCCAGGTTCGTAAAGTTCGTGTGCTCGATCTCGCCGTGATAGCGAGGCAGGACGAGCAGCCGCGAGGCTCCGCGCTCCTTCGGAGGATCCTGCGCAATCAGCGCGTCGGGCAAATCGAAATGGAATTCGTCGACCTTCATCCCGCGCGATCACTCTAATCCCGGAGCCCAGCGGTACATTACGGCCGGCGCGGACGGGTGGGGGCTCGACGAGAAATTACGACCTCGGCCAGCCGCCTCTCCGGCGCTTACACGAATTTGCTCAAGTCCGTTCTACCGCGGGCGG
>JAHFUO010000090.1:0-5040 GCA_023265015.1 Acidobacteriota bacterium
ATCCCCAATCCCTAATCCCCAATCCCCAATCCCTAATCCCCAATCCCTAATCCCCAATCCCCAATCCCAAGTAATGCGCATGCGCTCCCTGCGAACAACCCTCGTGCTGCTTCTGTGTCTCGCGCCGGCCGCCGCGGTCGCGCCGCAGGCGCAATCGGCCGGAACGCTGCGCCTCTACATCGCCCGCCATGGCGAGACCGACTGGAACGTGGCGCATCGGCTGCAGGGATGGACCGATCGCCCGCTCGACGACACGGGCAAGCGGCAGGCCGCTGATCTTGCGGCGTCGCTGAAGAGCGTGCACCTCGATGCCATCTACTCGAGCACGTTGTCGCGCGCGCGGGACACGGCGCAGACGGTGGCGGGAGCCGGCATGACCGTCAAGACGCTCCCGGGGCTTCGCGAACGCAACTACGGAAAGTTCCAGGGCGGCCCGGACACCGATCCCGAGTACTTGAAGCGGGTGAACGCCTGGGACGACTCGATGGACGGAGGGGAGTCCCTCAACCAGCTCCTCGCGCGGGCCCGCGACAGCCTCGACATGATTCGCCGCGAGCACCCATCCGGCAACGTCCTCATCGTCGGCCATCGCATCACGAACCAGATGATTCTGCGGGCGCTGCTGGATCTCACGCCGGAACAGGCGGTCAAGATCGAGCAGGGGAATGACGAGGTGTACCTGGTGGAAATCGATCCCGGGGCGCCGCCGCGGCTCTGGAAGCTGGTTCGGGAGAGGAATCTCGGGGATCTCTGATGCCGGGTCTGATGCCGGGTCCGCTTCGCGGGACCCGGCCTACGTCCGTGGGGCGGGTTCCGCGAAGCGGACCCGCCGACCAATTAGAATCACGGTCTCATTCAGGAGGAACGCGCATGCGATCAGCACATCGAAATTGCATCGTCATGGGCGCGGCGCTGGTGGCAGCGCTCGCGATGACGGACGTGCGAACGCTCGGCCAGGCCGCGGCGCCGCAGGCGTCCAACGACTTTCCGAATCCCTACAAGATCGAGAGCTGGGGGCAGCTTCCCGCCGGAAGGAAGATGGGCGCGACGTACGGCATCGACATCGATCGTGACGGAAAATCCGTGTGGGTCTTCGAGCGCTGCGGCGGCGCCACCTGCGACGGCTCGACTCTCGCCCCGCTGCTGAAATTCGACGCGTCCGGGAAGCTCATCGCCAGCTTCGGTGCCGGCATGTTCATCTTCCCGCACGGCGTCTTCGTCGACCGCGACGACAACATCTGGGTCACTGACGGCCAGGGGAAGAACGGAAAAGGGCAGCAGGTCTTCAAGTTCAGCCCCACCGGCAAGGTGCTGATGACGCTCGGCAAGGCGGGCGTCGCGGGTGACGGTCCCGACACGTTCAATCAGCCGTCCGACGTGCTCGTCGCCCCCAACGGGGACATCTTCGTTGCCGACGGACACGGCGGCGACACCAATGCCCGCATCGTCAAGTTCGACAAGGACGGGAAGTTCATCAAGACGTGGGGCAAGAAGGGATCGGGAACCGGCGAGTTCGACACGCCGCACGGCCTCGTGATGGACGGCCAGGGACGGCTGCTCGTCGCCGATCGCGGCAACAGCCGCATCCAGGTATTCGACCAGGACGGGAAGTTCATCGCGCAGTGGAAGCAGTTCGGGCGGCCGAGCGGCATCTTCCTCGATCGCGCCGGGATGCTCTACAGCGCCGACTCGCAGTCGAATACACCAAACGTGAATCCGACGGTCAAGCGCGGTGTCCGCGTCGGCGGCGAGAGCAACGGCAGGGTCCGTTACCTCGTTCCCGATCCCGATTCACTCGATCCGGCACAGGGCGGCGGTCGCGAAGGGATCGCGGTCGATCGCGATGGCATCATCTACGTCGCGAAGACCGGCGATGGCGGGTTGTACAGGTACACGAAGCAGTCGGCGAGCACGCGGTAAATTGGTGCGATCGTACTGACGCATGTTGGTGCGATCGCGCTGACGCTGCTGGTGCGATCGTACTGACGCATGTTGGTGCGATCGCGCTGACGCTGCTGGTGCGATCGTACTGACGCATGTTGGTGCGATCGCGCTGACGCTGCTGGTGCGATCGCCCTGACGCCTTTGGTGCGATCGTACCGATGCTGCTGGTGCAATTGCACTGAGGCCGTTGGTGCAATCGCACCGACACCCCCGTCATGCCTCGCACCTTAATTTCGGGATAATGGTGGCTATGACCGCAGGCCCCGGCGCGCAGCCGCCGCGCGTCTCTCTTCTTCCAGTCTTTCTCATCGTGCTCGTCGACGTGTTCGGCATGACGCTGGTCATCCCGCTGCTGGCGATCTACGCGGAGACGCTTCACGCGACGCCGCTCCAGGCGACGATGCTCATCTCGGTGTTTGCCGCGTGCCAGCTCGTGTCCGGACCGATTATCGGGCACATGTCGGATCGCGTCGGCCGCAAGCCGATGCTCCTCATCAGCCAGCTCGGGACGTTCATCGGCTTCATCGTGATGGCGCGCGCGCAGGCGCTCTGGATGCTCTATATCGCGCGCGTACTCGACGGATCGACGGCAGGGAACCTCTCGCTCGCGCAGGCCTACATCTCGGACCACACCGCGCCGGCCGATCGTGCCAAGTCGTTCGGGCTCATCGGCATCGCATTCGGCGTCGGGTTCTTCATCGGCCCGTCGCTTACCGGCTATCTGTCGGCGCGGTACGGATTCACGACCCCGATTTACCTGGCGGCCTGCATGTCGGCCACGAGCATTCTCTGCACGGCGATGCTGCTGAAGGGCGGCGGCCAGTCCCGTCACGCGTTCGACGATCGCGGGGCGGCGCTGCACTGGAAGACGTACGCGAAGTATTTCAATCGGCCCGGCCTGCGCGAGCGCCTGTTTCAGTTCCTCTTCTTCATCACGTCGTTCTCGATGTTCATCTCGGGGTTCGCGCTCTTCGCCGAGCGGCGCTTCGTGTGGCAGGGGCATCCCTTCGGCCCGCGCGAGATCGGCTACGTGTTCGGCTACGTCGGCTTTCTCGGGATCGTCCTGCAGGGCGGGCTCATTGGCCGCCTGGTCACGCGGTTCGGCGAGTCAGCGCTCGTCGCGGCGGGATTCGTGGCGCTGGTGATCGGCTACTTCGGCCTGGGCATCGCGTCGTCTGCGACGGTGCTGATCGTGGCCGGCACGCTTGCGGCGTTTGGCAACGGCGTGATCCGTCCCGCGCTGACGAGCCTCGTCACGCAGCACGCCGGCCGGCAGGAGCAGGGCGTGGTGCTCGGCATCACGCAGTCGCTGATGTCGATGGCCTCCATCGTGTCGCCCATCGTGGCCGGCCTGCTGATCCAGCATCAGATGCTGACCGAGTGGGCGTGGGTGGCCGCCGGCCTGGCGGCGATCGGCGCCGCGCTCTCGAGAGAAGGATTGCGAACGAGCTACGCGACAGCGACCGCGGACTCGATGGGCACGCCCTGATAGGAGATCGCGATCGGGGCGACCTGGCGCAGCGTGTTCATGACCTGGCACGCGCGCTCCGCGACCGTGATGAGCTTGCGTGCGAGATCCGGATCGCCGCAGTCGGCGGTCACGTCCACCGTGAAGGCGGTGAAGCACTCGGGAGAGCTGTCGAGCGTCCCCGTCAAAGCCACCTTGACGTTCGTCATCGCCGCCTCGCGCGCACGAATGGCCGCGAGCAGGTGGCTCGTGAAGCAGCCGCCGAGCGAGACGAGCATGTACTCGCCGCCGGCCGGCCCGAGATCGAACCCGCCCCTGGCGAGGCCGCGATCCACGAGGAACGTGTGCGTGCGGACCGTGGCCCGCGAGGTGGTGTGGTTGACGTGCTCGATCGTCGCCTTGAACGTGGTGCTCATCCGGTCCTCCCTGCCAGGCAAGTCTATCTCCACCAGACGCCCGGCGGGCCGTAAAGGCCCGCCCTACTGACGCCCTGCCGTAAAGGCCCGCCCTACTCGCGCTGAGCTATGACCCGGTTCCGGAGGATTCCGATCCCTTCAACCTCGGTCTCCATCATGTCGCCCACCTGCAGCCACTCCTGCGGCGTGCGGCCCATGCCGACCCCTTCGGGCGTGCCGGTGGAGATGACGTCGCCCGGCTCGATCGTGCAGCCGCGCGACAGGACCTCGATCGTCTGGTCGATGGGAAAGATCATGTCGGCGGTGTTGCCGTGCTGCTTCTCGATCCCGTTGACGCGGAGCATGACGGTCTTGTTCTGCGGGTTCCCGAATTCATCGGCGGTGACGACAACCGGCCCCATCGGGCAGAACGTGTCGAGGCTCTTGCCCTTGAAGAACTGGCCGTGGGCCGACTGCAGATCGCGCGCGCTGACGTCGTTGATGACGGTGTAGCCGAACACGTGCGACATCGCGTCGCCCCGGCGGATGTTGCGGCCGCCAATGCCGATGATGACGCCGAGCTCCGCCTCCCAGTCGACCTGCTGCGTCACGCCCTGGTCCCAGACGATCTCGTCGTAGGGCCCGATCACCGTCGTCGGCGCCTTCGTGAAGAACACGGGATGGGTGGGGAGCTTGAATTCCTGGCCGCGCGCCCTGGCCGCCTCCTTCACATGGTCCGCGTAGTTGCGGCCGAGACAGAAGACGTTCTTCGCCGGCCGCGGGATTGGCGCGTGCCAGCGCACGTCCTTCGCCGCATGACTCTTCGCGCTCCCGGCTGTCCTGGCGACCTCCGCCGTCTGCCGCCACGCCTCGGGCCCGAGTCGAATGAGCTCGAGCAGACTGTTCGGCATGCGGGGCGGACCCTTCGAGTCCGCCGGTATCGCCGCGACGTCGATGATGCGATCGCCGGTCACGATGCCGAGGCGGGGAGTCCTGTCGCCGGGAACCGAGAACATCGCGTATCTCATAAGCAGTTGGCAGTTAGCAGTTGGCGGTTGGCAGTTGGCGGTTAGCAGTTGGCAGCTGCCAGCACGCAGCACCACGCTGCCAACTGCCAGCTGGCAACTGCCAACTGCCAACTGGCAACTGCCAACTGGCAACTGGCAACTGCCTGATGGCTGAGTATACTCAGCAGCCTATGCGACTGTGCCGATTCGGAAAGCGGCGTCTAGG
>JAHFUO010000090.1:5050-11702 GCA_023265015.1 Acidobacteriota bacterium
CATAAGCAGTTGGCAGTTGGCAGTTGGCAGTTGGCGGTTAGCAGTTAGCAGTTAGCAGTTGGCAGTTAGCAGTTGGCGGTTAGCAGTTGGCGGTTGGCAGTTGGCAGTTGGCGACTGACAACTGGCGACTGGCAGCGACTGGCAACTGGCAACTGGCGACTGGCAACTGACAACTGGTAACTGCCTGCTGCCTGAGTATACTCAGCAGCCTATGCGACTGTGCCGATTCGGAAAGCGGCGTCTAGGTCTCGTCGAAGGCGATCACGTGCGCGACGTGACCGCTGCGCTCGACGAGCTGCCCCCATACCACTATCCGTTGCCGCCGGGCGACATGCTGATCGCGAACCTCGAGAAGGTGATGGCGCGCGCGCGCGCCATCGCGACAACCGACGCGCCGATGCCGGTCGATGGCCTGAAGCTTCTCAGCCCTGTCGCCAATCCAAGCAAGATCATTGGCGCCCCGGTGAACTACCGCAAGGGCGGCGAAGACGCCGCCGCGATCGCGGCGGCGATGTCGATCGGCCTCTTTCTCAAGGCGAACAGCTCGTTGGCGGGACCGGCCGACGGCATCGCGCTCCGCATGATGGAGCGGCAGATCGATTACGAAGTGGAGCTGGCGGTCATCGTCGGCACGCAGGGAAGCGACATCCCGCGAAGCGAGGCGTTGAAGTACGTCGCCGGCTACGCGGTGGCGCTCGACATCACCCCTCACGGGAAGGAGGAGCGCAGTCTTCGCAAGTCGTGCGAGACCTATTCGGTCGTCGGCCCGTGGCTCGTGACGGCGGATGAAATTCCGGATCCCGGCAATCTCGATCTGCAGCTCGAAGTGAACGGAGAGCTGCGCCAGAAGGGCAACACGCGGCAGATGATCCGCGACGTCGCCGCCCTCATCGAGTACGCCTCGTCGTTCTACACGCTCTACCCTGGAGATATTTTTCTCAGCGGCACGCCTGCGGGCGCCGGCCCGGTGCGCCCGGGGGACGAGCTGGTGGCATCGGTGGAGAAGATCGGGACGATGAGAGTAAGCGTCAGAGCATTTACGAATTGACGAATCGACGGATTTCAATCGCTGAATTGCAATTCGTCAATTCGTAGATTCGTCAATCCGACGATACAGGTTGCCGCGTCGGCGACCCGTCCGGAGCGGCACGGAGATATTGCGGCGGCCACGGGAACGGGACGCCGAGCTCCTCCGCCGCGTGCATCGGCCAGTACGGATCGCGCAGGAGCTGGCGCGCCAGCAGGATGCAGTCCGCCTGACCGTTGCGGATAATGGCATCGGCCTGCGTCGCGTTCGTGATGAGTCCCACGGCGCCCGTGGCGATTCCCGCCTCGCGCTTGATGCGCTCCGCGAACGGGACCTGGTAGCCGGGACCCATGATGATCTGCTGCGAGATCAGGAGCCCGCCCGAGGAGCAGTCGATCAGATCGACACCACGCTCGCGCACCCTCTTCGACAACTCGACGGCCTGATCGACGTCCCATCCGCCGGGCGCCCAGTCCGTGGCAGAGATGCGGAGCCAGACCGGCATTCGCTCCGGCCACTCGTCCCGCACCGCGTCGACGACCTCGAGGCAGAGCCGGATCCGGTTCTCGAACGACCCGCCGTATTGATCCGTGCGCGTGTTCGTGAGCGGCGAGAGGAACTCGTGAATCAGGTAGCCGTGCGCGCTGTGAATCTCGACCAGGTCGAAGCCGGCGTTGTGCGCGCGCCTGGCGGCGGCGCGGAACGCCTGCACGACGCCGCGAATCTCGCCGCTCGTCAGCGGGCGCGGAACCGGATAGACATCCGAGAACGGAACATCCGTCGGGCCGACCGGCTGCCAGCCGCCTTCCGCCGGATCGATGGCGCTGCGGCCCTCCCACGGCCGCTGCGTGCTGCCCTTCCGGCCCGCGTGGGCGAGCTGCATCCCGGCGGCGCTTCCCTGAGCGTGAATGAAACGGACGATGCGCGCGAGCATGTCGATGTGCGCGTCCAGATAGATGCCGTGGTCCTGCGGGCTGATGCGCCCTTCCGCGGTCACGGCCGACGCCTCGGTGAACACGAGCGCCGCGCCTCCGACGGCGCGCGATCCAAGGTGCACGAGGTGCCAGTCCGAGGCGAAGCCATCCGTGCTCGAGTACTGGCACATCGGCGAGACGACGACGCGATGGGGAAGTGTGAGGCCGCGAATGGTGAGGGGCTCGAATAGAGAGGGCATCTAATTTGCGATTTTTGATTTGCGATTTGGGATTTGGATTTTGTGATTTGGGATTTGGGAGCCGGCGCCGACGGCTTGCGATTGGTGAACCAGCGTCGCGCGGTAGTGCCGAAGCTGCGGGGTCGTGGCCGCGACCCATGCGACCGCGATCAGGCAACCGAGGCCGCCCGTAATGACCGAAAAGGGCGCGCCGAACCAGTTTGCCACCGCGCCCGCTTCCCCCTCGCCAAGCTGCGGGCCGCCGATGAAGAAGATCATGTTCACGCCAATCATGCGGCCGCGCAGCCGGTCAGGCGTTTCGAGCTGCCTGATGACGTTGCGAAACACCATGCTGACCGTGTCCGCGGCGCCGGTGAGCGCAAGGCAGGCAAACGTCAGCCAGAACGTGCGCGAAAAGCCGAAGCCGACCGTTGCCGCGCCGTACATCGCGACGGCCCACAGCAGCACGGGGCCGCGGCGCTCGATCCTGCTCGTCAGCACCACCATGACGGCGCTCATCATCGTCGCGCCGACGGCCGGCGCGGCGTAGAGCCAGCCATATCCCGTCGCGCCGACCTCGAGGATGTCCTGCGCGAAGATCGGCAGCAGCGCGGTGGCCGACGAGAAGAACGTCGCAAAAAAATCGAGCAGCATCGTCGAGCGGATGAGTGGCGTCCGGAACACGAAGCGGAGCCCTTCACGCGCGGCGCGCCACGAGACATCGTCACTCGCGGTTGCCTTCTCGGCTCGCTCCGGGACGTTCCGCATCATGAGCAGCGCCGTCATCACCGCCAGGAACGAAAACGCATTGACGGTGTAGACCCACGCCACGCTGGTGGACGCGATGATGATGCCGGCGAGCGCGGGCCCGAGGACCTGCGCGGTCTG
Source organism: Acidobacteriota bacterium (assembly GCA_023265015.1). Classification (GTDB taxonomy): domain Bacteria; phylum Acidobacteriota; class Vicinamibacteria; order Vicinamibacterales; family UBA2999; genus Gp6-AA40. The sequence goes on from JAHFUO010000090.1 coordinate 8,119, forward strand.
CTGCATGATCGTGTTGAGGCTGATGGCGTTCGGCAGGTCTTCCCGTGGCACGAGCGTCGGCACGAGCGACTGCCGCGCGGGCAGGTCGAACGCGCCGACCGCCGAGCTGAGCGCCGCAAGCACGTAGATCGGCCAGACGGAGGTGAGCCCCCGGAACGCCAGGACGGCGAGCGCGGTGGCGACGACCGCGGAGCCCGTCTGCGTCAGCATCATCAGGCGCCGCCGATTCCAGGCGTCGGCGACGACGCCGCTGAGCATCGAGAAGATGATGATGGGAACGACCCTGACGAGCCCGACGGCGCCGAGCGCCAGGGCCTTCTTGTCCGGGGCCACGAGCAGCGACACGTGCCACAGCAGGGCCGCCGTCTGCATGAACGATCCGGTGAAGGACAGCAGCAGCCCGATCCAGATCAGGCGGAAGTTGCGGTGGCGCAGGGCGGCCAGCGTGGGATGCGAGAAGCGCAAGGAGCTTATTGTATCGGCCGTAGAGGCCGACCCTAAGGTCGGCCTTTACGAGTGAGGAGCCCCTCGGCCTTCTGCTTGAAGTCGCGATCCTCTGCAGCCCACTCGGGATCGAATGGCGCCGCCATCACCTTCTGCAGCTCCTCGCGTGCGTCGGCGTCGCGGTTCATGGCGAACAGCGTCTCGGCAAGAAAGTAGTGCGACGCGGTGTCGTTCGAATCGTAGGTGAGCGACGTGCGGAGGTGCTCCTCCGACAGTTTTTTGCTGCCGCCGAAGAGGCCCGGCACCTTGAAGTACCACCGCCCGAGCGCGCGATCCGCGGATCCTTTCTGAAAGGCGGGATCGATTCGGAGCACCGTCTCGAGCGCATCCTTGATCGCCCCGCGGTACTTGATGCCCTGGCGCAGCCCGTACGATTCGGCGAGCGTGCCCATGTTCGCCGCCATCCAGAAATAGCCTTCCGGACGTGACGGGTCGATCATGCTCGCGCGGCGGCCGGCCTCGGTGCCGCGCTCGAGCGCATCGCGGCGCGCAGTCGCGGGGCCCTGCGTGCCGAGAAAGTAGAAGCCGCGCGCCAGTTTCCACGCGGACTCGAAATCCCGGGGGTTGGCGGCCAGGCGAGCATTCCAGATATCGGCAGCCTGGCGTGCCTTCGCGGGATCAGCACGCTGCTGATAGAGCGCATCGGGATCCTCCAGCGCGACGGCCTGGGCTGGTGCGTGGGCGCCCGCTTCGTGGCCCTCGCGACCTTCGTGGTTGAGACACCAGGCCGAAGGCGCCAGAAATAGCGCGATGTAGAATACGCACGTGAACGATCTGATCCGGCGGCTTCTCATTGAGCTGGGCGAAGACCCCGATCGCGAGGGGCTCGCCCGGACCCCCGAGCGCGTGGAGAAGGCGCTGAGATTCCTGACGAGCGGGTACGACGCGGACATCGATGTGGTGCTGAACGATGCCCTGTTCAGCGTCGATTATAGCGAGATGGTGATCGTCAAGGACATCGACTTTTATTCGCTCTGCGAGCACCACATGCTGCCGTTCTTCGGCAAGTGCCACGTCGCCTACATCCCGCGCCAGCAGGTGATTGGCCTCAGCAAGATTCCGCGTCTCGTCGACGTGTTCGCCCGGCGCCTCCAGATCCAGGAGCGGATGACCAATCAGATCGCGGAGACGATCCGCGAGAAGATCAATCCGCTCGGCGTCGCCGTGGTCTGCGAGGCGACGCACCTGTGCATGTCGATGCGCGGCGTGGAGAAGCAGAATTCGTTTGCGATCACGAGCGCGATGCTTGGCGCGTTCCGCGACAACGCGCGCACGCGGATGGAATTCCTCGAGCTGGTCAAGGTGCGCGGGCTGGTGGCGGAGTCGAGCATGCCTGCGGCCGCCGGGCTGGTCTGCGTGAACGACTGACGTGCGTAGCGCGAAAATCCTGATCGTGCTCGCGCTGCTGTGGACCCCCGCGGCGGCCCAGACACGCGCGCCCGCGCGCCGCCCCGCCGCGCCCGCGCTGCCGGCCATGCAGACCGAGCCGGTGATGATCAAGTGCCCGAACCCGCTCGGCGACGGCGTGCAGAGCAAGCAAAGCTTCTGCGACGTGCTCACCGGCCGGGATCCGGCCGACGGCATCATCATCGACCTGCCGCTGCACGTCGGCCCGGTGACGCTCACCTTCGATCTCCACAACCGTCACATGTATTCCGAGGAGCTCGTGAAAACGAACCGTGGGTACCGGCACTACACGGCGACGATCGGCGTCCTGACGCTCGACAACACGCTGCTGTCGCGCGCCGTCGTCCAGAACGAATTCCGAACCGCCGCCGATCTCGTCGATCGGATCAGCGGGGGGGCGGGTCCTGGCGGTGTGAAGGCCGTGGCGCCGACCGGCACTGAATCGATCGCGGTCACCATTCCTGCGGACGAGACGAGCGTGAGCATCCTCGGCGAGAAGCTGTCGGTCGTGCGTCTCGATGGCGTCGACAGCTTCACGCTGCCCGGACAGCCGGTCGCGATCGTCAGCAACGTCATGATTCAGTACCGGCCCCCGCCGCCGAAGCGTACGCCGGCCCCCAGACGACGGTGACCCTTCGACCCGGTCAGGGTCACCCCGAGCAAGGTCGAGGGGTGAGCAGCCGGCCCGAGCTGCTCTCGATCATCGTTCCGGTCTACAACGAAGTCCGCACGGTGCGCGCGGTCATCGATCGTCTCCTCGCGATCGATCTGCCCGTGACCCGCGAGATCCTCGTGGTCGATGACGGCTCCACGGACGGCACGCGGGACGTGCTGGCCACGCTCGGGATTCGGGACTCGGGATTGATGGTCATCCACGCCGAGCACAACGCCGGCAAGGGCGCGGCGATCCGCCTGGGACTCGCGTCGGCGCGGGGAACCATCATCGCGATCCAGGACGCGGATCTCGAGCTCGATCCGCAGCAGCTCGCGGCGCTCGTCGCGCCGATCCTTCGTGGCGATGCCGACGTCGTGTATGGCTCCCGCTTCCTGGCGGGCCGCCCGCCGGCGCCGTGGGTCTCGATTGCGGCAAACCGCGCGCTGACGGGAACGACGAACCTGCTGTTCGGCGGCCGTCTCACCGATATGGAGACCTGCTACAAGATCATGCGGGTGGAGGTCGCGCGATCGTTGAAGCTGGATGCGAACCGCTTCGACATCGAGCCGCAGATCACGGCGCGACTGCTGCGCGGCGGGCACCGCATTCACGAGCTGCCGGTGACGTTCGAAGCACGGTCGCGGGCGCAGGGGAAGAAGATCGGGTGGCGCGACGGCGTGCGCGCCATCCAGGTGTTGGTGGCGGAACGCCTGAAGCCTTGAGTCCTGAGCCGTGAGCCGAGTTGTGATCGCCATGATCCTGGCTGCGGTCGTTGCCGCGGGGCTGCACTGGGGGACGTTTGCGGTTGGCGGATCGGATTCGTACTGTTACGTCCACCAGGCGGAAGGGTGGTCGACAGGGCGATTGCAGGTGGTCGAACCGCTTGCGCTCGAGGCGCCGTGGCCGGCGGCGCCTCTCACGTTCGCGCCCGCAGGGCATGTTCCCTCACCAACCGTTCGTGGCGCCGCGGTGCCGATCTGTCCGGCAGGTCTGTCAATCGCCATGGCGCCGTTCATGT
>JAHFUO010000014.1 GCA_023265015.1 Acidobacteriota bacterium
CGCCTTGGGCGGGGCCCCTCACTTCGGCTTCGGAGGGTCGTAGCCCTTGTTGCTCATGGTCTCCGGATGCGGATTGCCGCGGTGACACGTGTAGCAGGTCACCACCTGCGTGCCATTCGGGAATACGCCCGTACCTGGAAAGTTCGCGTTGATTTGCCGCACGAGCAGGATCATGTTTCGCGCGATGTCCTTCCGTGGGTTCGCTTCGGCTTCGAACGGTCTCCCGGCACCGTGGCAGAATGAGCAGTCGACGTTGAGCGAGTCGCGGAACTCGTGCATCACGCCGCCGCCGTGCACCTGCGTGTCCGGAGGCAGCACCTTCAGATTCACTCCTGGCGTGACACGGGGAGGCGGGGCGCCCAACGCTTCGGCACGGTTGTAGAACTCCTGCGGCGGCTTCGTCTCGGGCTTGACGCTGCCGCGATGGCACGTCGTGCAGTCGACCTCGTGGTAACCCGCCGGGAACAGACCGGTGCTGCTCGGAAAGCTCCCGTCAATCTGCCGCACGATGCCGATCATCTTGCGGGCGATGTCCTTCTTGAGATTGGCGTCGCTCGCAAAGTCGCCTTCCACGTGACAGTAGATGCACTGCACGCCGAGCGCCTGCCCGAACATCTGCATGGCGAACGGGATGTCCGCATCTGCCGCAAGAACTTTCAAGTTCTTGGGCGGGGCCGCCGGCGCGCCGCCGGCGCGTCCTGCCTGCTGCTGCGCCACGACTGAGACCGAGAGCACGAGCACGAGAATCACGAGTCGCATCGGGATAGCCCTCTCTGGTCGATGCCGATGTCTTGCGGGTCGCCCGCGCAGGGGTCAGAGCGACCCGGCAATAGCTGCGCGAGAACGGCGGTGATTGTATCCCGATACGGTCGTCCGGACATCGGGTGTGGAGGAAACTGCCGCGTGACGGATGTCGCATCGAGTTGGCAAACAGTCGACGTGGGACTTTGGCCTTTCGCAAAATCTGCCGTTGCTCGTGGGCCAAGAATACAGGCCGGCAGATCCCGATCCTGCGTCTTTTCCCACGTTCCAGTCCCTCACTATGGGCTGGCCCACGGCGGCGAGGCGGCATAGACTTTCGCGGTCAGGCAGCAGGACCGTCAATCCGGCTGCCGACAGAAACGCAGCGGGAGGAAGCCATGGGAGTGCGCGCGAAATTCGCCGCAACATGCATTGTTGGAGCCTTGGGATTGATGCCGCAAGGAGCGGCCACCGCGGCCGACCTCATCATCCTGACCAACCAGGGCGCGACGCCGGGGGTGAGAGAACTTGCCGCCGCGTTCGCGCGTGCGAGCGGGCACACGGTGACCGTCATCCAGGAAGAGGGCGCCGCGCTGGAGCGGAGAATCAACAACGGCCCGGCAGACCTCGTGACTGGAAATCCGCCCACAATTGAGGAACTCGTCAAGAAAGGCAACGTGGTGGCCAGCACGGTTACGCCGTTCGTGCTCGCCGGTCTCGGCCTTTCGGTGCGGGCTGGCGCGCCGAAGCCCGACATCAGCACTGTGGAAGCCTACAAGGCGGCTTTGCTCGCGGCGAAGTCGATCGGCTATTCGCGCGGCTGCAGCGGCACGAATATCGGGGAGGGGATTGCGCAGCTCGGGCTCACCGAACAGTTGACGGCCAGGACGATTTTCACCAGCGGCGGTCCCGTCACCGACTTTCTGGCGCGCGGCGACTTCGAGATCGGCATTCAGCAGACCAACATCATGGTCGGCGTGCCCGGAACTGATTATGTCGGGCCGCTGCCTGGCTTCCTGAACAAGCCCTGCGCATCGAGTGTGGCTGTGTTGACGGGCTCGAAGGAGCAGGACGCCGCGCGCGCGATGATCGCGTTCATGATTTCGCCGGGGGCCGCACCGCTGCTCCGCAAGACCTACGTGGAACCGGCCACACCTTGAGACCGGCCAGTCCCTCACATTTTCGGACAGGAGAGAAACCATGCAAACCACGATCTGGAGACACTGCGCGGTAGGAATGTTCGTGATGGGCGTTGCGGCGCCCCTCGCTGCACAGCAGCCCCCCAACGATCCGTCCCCCGTGGTGCTGCCCGCTCATCATTACGATCTGCCGGCGACCCTCATTACGGCGGCCCAGATCGAGGCGCACAAGAAAAAGATGATTGCCGCCAAGGATGACGATGTTCCGATGAACATGGTCAAGGCTGGTGGTGGCGGCGACAAGCACCAGGCTGGCGTCAGCGTGGTGAATCGCAACAAGGGACAGAAGAACCCGAACTACGCCGTTCACGACGACGTGGCGGAGGTGTATTACGTGCTCGAAGGCAAGGGGCACATGAAGCTTGGCGGCAAGATCTCGGATTGGAAGCGCCGCCCCGTGAGTGCGGGCAACGGCAGGGGCAGCGCCGGTACAACGGCGGTCGGTGCCAGGGACGTCACGATTGCGAAGGGCGATGTCCTCATCATCCCGGCCGGGACGCCCCACAAGTGGGAAGATGCCGAGGAGTTCACGAGCTATGTCGTCGTCCGCATCGATCCGGATGGCGTCGCTCCGTTGATGGAGCTCGGGACCGCGAAGTTCACCGACCCGAACTAGCACGGACGGCCGCCGGTCGCGGCGTAGCTGGCCGGACGGACGCGATCTGTTCCGAGGAGACACATGATGACCAAGAGGCTGATACTCGGTGCACTGCTGGTAATGACGGCGGCACTCTCGCTGCACAATCTGGTGGGCATGGCCCAGGGCGTCGTGACGCCGCCCGGCACGTTCATCCCGTCGGCCCAGTGGAAGAAGATGCTTGACGATGACAAGCCGGCGCTGGGAATTGTGGCGGGGCAGGCCGTCCGAATCGTGGAGCCTTTCGTCATTCGGCGCCGGCTGGACGGTCCCAACAACGCGAGCGTCCATACGAAGGAAGGCGATGGTCAGGACGTGACCGAGGTGTACTACATCCTCGAAGGCACTGGCTCGTACACGACGGGTGGATCCATCCCCGACCCGAAGAACCGGACCGCAGGGATCAAGGGAGGCGTGACCAGCGACATCAAGCCTGGAGACGTGATCGTCATCCCGCCGGGGACCGCTCACTGGTTCAGCAAGATCAACGGACACGTCACGTATCTCGAGGCCCGGTTCCCGGGTAACGTATTGGCACCACCCGCCAAGTGACGACACCATGGCCGACGCGGCCGATTGCGGGTCTTGATTCTTTTGCGCACGCTGTAAACTGGGCGACGATCGGTCGATGCCGCTGAGCCGCCTATTAGAAAACAACGCCGCATGGGCGGAGAGCGCCGTCCAACGCGATCCGGACTTCTTCACCCGCCTGCAACAGCAGCAAGCGCCTGAGTATCTTTGGATCGGCTGCTCGGACAGCCGCGTTCCCGCCAACGAGATCGTCGGCCTTGCGCCGGGTGAGCTCTTCGTCCATCGGAACGTCGCGAATATCGTCGTGGATACGGATCTCAATTGCCTGTCGGTCCTGCAATATGCGATCGACGTGCTCGGAGTGAAACACGTGATGGTCACCGGTCACTACGGGTGCGGCGGCGTGCGCGCGGTCTTTGACGGTGAGCGACTCGGGCTCATCGACAAGTGGCTGAGACACGTCGAAGACGTGAAGCGGCGGCACCAGACGGAGCTTGCGCTGCTATCGACCGATCAAGCGATTGACCGACTTTGCGAGTTGAACGTGATCGAACAGGCGCGGCACGTGTGTGAAACCACGATTGTCCAGGACGCCTGGAGGCGCGGCAGTCGCGTTGCCGTCCACGGCTGGATCTATGGTCTGCGTGACGGGTTGCTCCGACCGCTGGGATTCTCGGCAGCGCACACAGATGACATTGACGCGGCCTATCGCACTGCGCTCGTCTCCCCGACCGTCTGAATTAGTCACCCGGACGTTCGCGCAGCTCGAAGGGAAACGTACCAAAAGCGCCCTCCGCAACCAGTGCTAAACCGCTCCGGGTGAGCTGCACAGCGGTCGCCCTCAGGGCTCGGCTGAGCAATGGGACATTAAGGGGATATGTATGACTAGAAGCGAAGCAGTCGCGTCAGCTTGATCGCAACCGAGCGGTTGACGAGTCCCCGCACCATGGCTTCCGAGGTGTTCCGACCGTCGCTGTACACGATGAAAAGCTCGCTGCCAGGAACGTACTCCCACCGCAAGCGCACGCTGGAGCTCACCGTACGATCGCTCGCGTTGTACTGCATCAGGCTGCTGATGAGCATCCGCGGTGAGGGCGTGAAAATCCCCCGGGCGGTCATCAGCCGATTCGTGAGGCTTCCCTGCGGCAGATCGACCCAATTCATCGTCAGGCCTGGTTCGATGCTGACACGTGCGGAAAGCGCGACCCGGCCGCTGGTGAAGTTTGCTTCCTTCTTGTTCCCGTCGTAAAACGTGCCGGTTGCCACCTGCAGCCGGCCGGAGACGCGGCGCTGCTGGCCGAGCTCGTAGGTCATTCGGACGGTGTCGTAGTCGTAGCCGCCGAGCGGCACCGTGACTGCCGGAGCGATCTGGAAATTACGCGGCAGATATTCGAAGTCGTGCGTGTAATCCAGCGTCCACTGGTCGCTGTTGTCGAAGTCAATCTGAAATGCGCCGGACAACTGGCGGTTTTCGACCCGTGTCCATCGGCTGTCGGTGATGTAGTCGTACGCGGCTTCCCAATTCAGTCTGCGAATCAGACGGTTGGACTTCGGCCGGGGGCTGAACCGCGCGCCAAAGCTGCTGCGGCGGAAATCGCTCCGGCGCAGAAAACCGATTTCAGGGCTGAACTTGTCGCCGACCAGCAGGTGTTCGACTTGCAGTCCGTACTTGTCACCAGCGTAATCGAACCGCCCGCGATAACTGGATTGGTCCCCCCTGGCGCCCGGCGTCTCCGTGCGGGAGTAGTAGCCGTTGATCGTAAGACTCCTGAAGAACGCCAGGTTCGCATCCGCGCCAAAGGCGGCGTTCGAAGCCGTCTGACTTGCAGCCGGCGTCCGGCGTGTGGCCAGGAACCCGATATTGCTGCGCCGCAGGATGTCTCGCTTCAATCGAAGCACCGTGAAGTTGGTCGCGACCGCACCCGCCGAGAGTTTGTCGTCCGTCTGGATGTCGAGCGCCCCGACTCCGAACTTGCCAACCGTGCCGGTGAGCCGGCCTCCGGCGACGACGGGTACGGATTGCCCCTGACTCAAACCGATCCGCCGGCTGAAAAACAGGATTGGGACGTCGTTGCCGCTGCCACCGCCACCGCGCGTGCCCCCGAAGTTGAAGATTCCCTGCCCTTCAAGAAAAAAGTCCCGCTTTTCAGGAAACTGCAGGCTGAATCGCGTGAGGTTGACCTGCTGCAGGTCTTCCTCGACCTGCGCAAAGTCGGTGTTGACCGTGGCATCGGCGATGAGGCCGCGGGTCAACCCGTACTTGAAATCGAAGCCGACGTTCGGCGAGAAGCGGTTGGAAAAAGGTGCGGCGGCGGCGTGGTCCGTCGTCAAGGCGGAAACCAGGTACGGTTTCAGCTCCAAGTTCATCGATTGCGCAGGCGTTTCCAAGCCAACGAGCGTACCTGCCGATGACACTCTGAAGATACCGTTGTGGCCGTACGCCCGGGGCACTCGTGTGAGGAACGAGGTCTCATTCTTCCATTTGACCATTCGTCGAAAGTTGATCCCCCACACCTGAGGCCCGGATCCTCGATAGCGCAGCGACTTGAAGGGAATGGCCATTTCGACCGTCCAGCCTCCTTCGAACCGCCCGCTTTTCACCTGCCAGATCGTGTTCCAATTGGAATTGATGTTGACTTCGTCCGTGAACGCCTGCTCGCGCAGCGCGCCGAGCGGGTTGGTCTGAAACATGAAGCCGTTGCGACGGTCATGGAACGTGTCAAGTGAGACCGATAGGTTCTCGTTCTCAATGATGTTGCCGTTGTCATGGCGCAGCTCGGTCACAACCCATCGCTCCGGATGATCGTCCCAACACCGCGCCGCAATGTAGAGGTTCTCGCTGTCGAAGAACACCCACGTGTCGGTCTGCTCTGTGGCCTGCTCGCCTTCGCGCGGCTCCTGCATGATGAAATCGCCGGCGCCAGGCACGCTGCGGTAGACCTCTTCGTCCAGGCGCCCATCGATCTTCAACGGCTCGTCAATTCGCACGGCCCGCATCGTGGCGCCCCCTTTGTCATCGCGCGTGATGACCGCGGGCGCCACGGGCGGCGGCGGACCATCGACGACCGCGGCGCTCCCTGGGACGGGCGTGGAACTGGCAGGTGAGGTGGCGGGCTGCCGCCCTGGTGTTTGAGGGTCGCCAGCCACGGCCCGCGCCGCCGACAACGGCGTGAGGCAAAGGAGTGCGAGGGGGATGACGGCTCGGCGAACACTCATGCTGTATGAGGGAAACGCGCGATCAAGAGGGTAGATTCCATGTTGAGAAGGGGTCAGCCTTCATTTGGCCAGCGATGCCCGCGCGGTTCGGACGCGCGTCGCCGGCCCATCGCCGCCCGCCCCGCCCAGGCGAACAACAGTTCTCCGCCAACTTGCGCGAGCCGTGGATAGTGATTCCCGTTCAAGTCCGCCACCGTGATCGCCAGTGAGCGCGTTCCGTTCTGCTCGATGCGCCGTACTTTGAACTGCGCGTGATGGCTCGACAACTCCACCCAGGTGCCGCTCCGAACCGTCTGCCAACAGTTCGATGTCAACCTGGCCTGGCGAGGACAGGTCATCGACCCGAATAGGCTGAGCGAATGTGCGGCCCCCATCGCGCGAAAAGGCGGCACACGCCTGCCCCTCACTGCTGGCCGCCGTGAAGACGATAGCAGCTATCAGGGCCCTTTCACGAGTGAGTTTCACGGAAGACCGATTATGCGATTCACGTCCCTTGGGCGGGATCGCCGCCCGACGCACAGGCTGAGCCGCAAACCTGGTCATCCCGCCGAGTCTTGCATACGGCTCGCAGGCGAATGGGCCGATTCCGGCGAACTCGACGCGCGTGTTCGACATCGTGCTCCTCGCTGGGAATTGAGGACGAGGTCGATCTATTTCAGATCGTCATCCCTGAGGGTTTCAGTGTGCCCTTTCGCAGCGCACGCGCCTTCATGATGTAGAAGATGACCGGTATGTTGATGAGCACGTGAATCGTCGACGTGATCATGCCGCCGATGATCGGCGCGGCGATCGGCTTCATGACGTCGGAGCCGACGCCGGTGCTCCACAGGATCGGAATGAGGCTGGCCATGACGACGCTGACGGTCATCAGCTTCGGGCGGAGCCGGAGCACCGATCCGTCGATCGTGGCCTGCAGCACGTCGCGTTCGGTGAATTCGCCGCCGGCCGCGAGCCTCTTGTCCAACGCCTCGTGCAGATAGACGACCATCACGACACCGGTCTGCACGGCCACGCCGTACAGCGCGATGTACCCGATCCACACGGCGACCGAGAAGTTGTATCCGAGCAGCCACTGCAGGACGACGCCACCGGTCATCGCGTAGACCAACGATAGCATCACAATCGTTGCCTCGGATACCGAGTGGAACGTGATGTACAGCAGGATGAAGATGATGAAAAAGACGATTGGCACCGCTGATCTCGGCGCCGCGCGTGCGAACCGTGCGCGGCTTCACGGATTTCGGCGTGTCGTTCGTCTACGTGATTTTCGAAGACGGCACCGACATCTACTGGGCGTCGACGCTGCCGGACATACGCTGCCAGCCCTGGGGGTTGCCGCGCCGCTGAGGAAGTAGACTCCTTATCATCCTGGGCGTCATGATGCCGGGCATCGACGGCTTTGATGTCTGCCGGCAACGGCGAAAGCTCGGGTCGAACATCCCGATTCTGATCTTGTCGGCGCGTGACATGGTCGCAGGTCGTGTGACGGGCCTGGACGACGGTGCCGACGCCATCGGCCCCGCAACACGAACATGGAGGAGCACGTGAATAAGAAACGGGTCGCTCTCGCGGCTGCCGTCCTGCTGATGGCTGGCACGCCCGCTGTCTGGGCGCATGACGGACACGTTCACAAGATCATGGGGACCGTCATGGCCCGCGATGCGAAGCACCTCGAAGTGAAGACGCCCAGCGGAGAAGTTCTTTCGATCGCGATTACTGACCAGACCTCGGTCATTCGAGCGAAGAAGAAGGTTCCGATCGGCGAGGTGCAGGCGGGCCGGCGAGTGGTTGTCGCGATTGGCAACGGGGAGGATCCGTTGATCGCGGGGGAAATTCAACTGGGTGAGGTCAAGGCAGCAACGAAGTAAAAAGACAGCATCCGCGATCGGCGCGGAGAGGAGCAGCGACATGCGCACGTTGGTAATGGTGGCCGGCCTTCTCATGGTTGGTGCAGTGGCGGACGCACACGTCACTGTCTCGCCGCAGGAGTCGCGGGGCGGCGCGACTGAGCGCTACACGATCCGTGTACCCACTGAAGGGCAAGTGCCGACCGTCGCCCTCGATCTCGAGGTGCCGCCGGACGTGACGATCACCGGCGTCCTCGTGAACGGCGCCTATACGTATGAAGCCCGACGTGAGGGAGACCGTATCGTCGGCATCACCTGGAAGCTGGAAATCAAGCCTGGCGAAGTCGCCGAGTTCGTGATCTTCGCGCGGAACCCGAAAACGGGACAGATTGCGTGGAAGGCGAGACAGAAATTTGCGGACGGAACCAGCGCGGATTGGGTTGGGGTCGAAGGCGATCGGCGCCCGGCCGCCGTGACAAAGCTGACGGCGGGACGCTAGCCGAGTTCGGGGACGTGACGAAGGATTCAGCACGCGTTGAAAGTGGGCGACCGCGTCGTCGCCGCAGGTCCGGAGGAGAAGGAAATGATCATGGCCGAGACCGTGAAGGTCGGCGCGGCGCCTGCAGCAGCCACGGCATCGGCAAAGCAGTAGCAGCAAGGACGGTTGCCGGCATTCCCCTCAAGAAAGGGAACGACAGCTTCGCGCACCGGATCGAGGCGGGCCGTCACATCGTGACGCTCACGCGAATCGGCGAGGTCAGCTCGCCAAGCTACGAGATCGTGACAACCGTCATTCCCGAAGCGCGTGCACCGAAGGACTCTCAGCCTCCACGATTCTGACAAACAATTCATGAACTCTTCAGGTGTCGCGTTCCGTCTCTTCGATACGATCCGCTGATTCGCAGAGAGCACGCGCGTGCACCGCGCGCATGAATTGAACAAGCGACTTCCGCTTGTCGTAAGAAGTGCCACTACCACCTTTGTGGGGAAGGTGTCTGATATGGACAGATTTCGTGTTGCCCTCGGCGGCGTGCTCCTCTTATTGGTTTCAACCGCGGCAGCGGCCCAGACGACGTCAGTAAGCGGGCGAGTCGCCAACACGCAAGGTGGCGTGATCTCCAACGCCGCAGTCACGCTGAGGTTGCTGCCTCCACCCGGCGCGCCCGTGATGCCGCGAACGCCGAACATGCCCACTATGCCCGGCATGGCAGGCGCGGAGCGCACGACGCAGGCGAGCGCGGACGGTACCTTCTCATTCGATCAGGTCGCGCCCGGCCAGTACATCCTGCAGGTCGACTTCGACGGGTTCGAGCGTTCCTCGCAGGCAATTACGGTCGCGAACCAGCCGCAGACTGTGGCGATGTCTCTTCAGCCCCTCGAGATTCCCGGCGCCGAAGGAGTTGCCGCACCAGCCGCCGGCAGCGTGACCGATACCCAGGCGCTGGTCGTTCGCATCAAGGAGCTCGAACAGCGCATCAGCGATCTCGAATCCAGCACGGTACTGTCCGAACCCGAAACGCGCGTCAAGCGCATCGAGGTCTACGTCGACCCGAACGGCAATGAGCACGACCAGCCGGTTGCGGGCGCGAAGAAGACCGTGACGTATCGGCGGGAACGCGTGTATCGCCGGCAGACGATCAACGAGAAGATCGAAGAGGCGCTGGCCGACGCGGAGAACCGAAACGTGAAGTTGGGCGTCAGTGCCACGCTGGCGACGCAGGCCGCCAGACGCACTCAGGGCCCACATGGCGACGCCGATGGTCATGCGTACCAGTTGTCGTCCGCCGATCTCTTCTTCACCGCCGGCCTGGCCCAGTACACGATGTTCTTTGCCGATGTAGTCGGTCTCAGTGGCGCACCACCTGACACCGAAATTCCGTCGATCACGCTGCTCAACAGCTATACGGCGCGCCTTGTGCACCAGAACGAGTTGAACCTGCGCGAGGCGTGGCTGCGAACGGAAGTGTTTTCGCAGCGGCTCTCGCTCATCGCCGGGCGTGTCGACCTCACCAACTACTTCGACCGGAATGCGGTGGCGAACGATGAGACGACCCAGTTCATCAGCGATGCCCTGGTGAACAATCCCATGCTCGGCCTGGCTGTGAACGGCACCGGCGTCGTTGGCGTCATCGATCCGAAGAACGGTTTCAACTTCAAGGTGGGATTCCAGCAGAGCAGCGCGAACCCGACGAATCTATCGGAGTCGGCCTACACGTTGGGTGAAGTCGGATACGTGATGACGCCCTTCTCGCTGCCCGAGGGCAACTACCGCGTGTGGTATCGCCACGACAACTCCGATCATCGCCAGCGAAGCGGCGCCGGAATCAGCATCGACCAGAAGCTGACGCCTGTGTTTACGCTCGCGGCACGGTATGGACAAGCGGACGCTCTTCCCGGCCGCGACCATTTCTACAGCACCGGGTTTCAGATCGCGAACGGTGCCGTCGTGAGCCCCCTGGATACCTGGGGTGCCGGCTACTCGCAGACGGAGCTCGCGGCGGGGAGGAAGGAAAAGCTCGCTGAAGGCTATTACAATTTCCATTTGTCCGAACGGCTGCGGCTCTCGTTCCACCTGCAGCACGTGATTGATACCAACGCGCCCGGGACATTCGGTTATCTCCTGCCGGGCGTGCGGCTCCAGGCGAGTTTCTAGGTGCAACCGTTGTCCGGAGGACACGCAATGTTCAACTCCAGGAGTCTTACGATCCTCTGCGGCCTCGTGCTGGCCGTGTGCACCGCCTTCCTCGGCGTCCGCCTGAGGGCGGCCGGGATAGATCCGACGTCAGTCGTCATGATTGTCGAGCGGGACTCGAACGACATCGCGTTCATGGACATCAAGACCAACAAGATCGTCGGCAAGGTATTCCTTGGCAACAACGTCAATCCACACATGGTCATGATGTCGCCTGATGGGCGGTACGTCGTGACGGGCGGCACACGCGCAAACAAGGCGTACATCATCGACGTTGCGACGTTGAAGCTCGTGAAGGTCATCCCGGTGGACATCGCACCGGAGCACCTGTCGTTTTCGCCGGACAGCCGCTGGTACTACCAGGGCAATCCCCAAGGGGACTCCATCGCGGTGATTGACATGCAGTCATTGACGAAGATCAAAACCATTACGGGTCTCGTCGAGCCGCTCAATGTGACCTTCCTGCCCGACGGCTCGAAGGCGTATGTCGGCAACTACGGTGCGCACTGGGTCGGCGTCATCGACGTCAGGCGCCATGAACTGCTCAAGAAGATCGACGTCGCGCAGGTGCCGGGCGTGGCGAAGCTCGACCCGGCCAAGTACCTGGGCGAGATCAAGGGCATCAATTACGCGGCCCCGACCACTGACGGCAAATATCTGTACGCCGCCGACAGCGACTTGGGAGTTGTGGGGAAAATCGACACGCGGGAAGACAAGGTGATCAAGGTGATCAGGGTCGGTCCTGATCCATGGCGCATTTACATGAGCCACGACGGCAAGTACGCGATCACGCCGAACAACGGCGACAACACGATTTCGATCATCGACCTGCAGGCCGACAAGGTGGCCGCGACGCTGGAGGCGGGTCCGAACATGACGGGCGTGAATTACGCAGCCGGCAAGGCGTTTGTGATCAGCTCGACCAGCGGTTTCGTGTATGTCTACGACATGAAGACGCTGCGTCCCGCCGGGCGCATCAAGGTCGGAACGAACGTCCAGCTCGAAACGGCGACGACCGACATCGCCGACGAGAAGCTCTATCTGGCGGACTCGACCGAGAACGCCGTTGTCATCATCGATGCGAAGACGCAGCAGATGACGAAGATCACCGAGGGAATCGGCCAGTTCCCCTGGGGCACCCACATCATGGACAGCAAGGATAATTACTGCCACTGACAGTGCTCAAGAAGGCGCTTTTCGCGTGTGTACTCACGACGGTCGCGACCGCGACGGCTGCCGTCGCGCAGGATGTGCGCGCGCACACGCGCCTGGATCGTCGCGGCACCAAGGTCTCCACGTCGCAGGCGGAAGAGCTGACGCTGACGGTGAGCGAGGTGGCAGTGCGCGCAGTGCAGACCTGGGTGCGGACGGCTGGCCTCATCGACAGGAGCGGAAAAATCATCACCGCGCACGTCGATGCAGTCGACGCCGCTGCCGTCAGGGTCGGCCAGCGCGTCCGCGCGTTTCCACCGGAGGCGCGTTCCTCCATGTACCAGGCGAAGGTGACGCGCGTCGGTCCGGACGAGCATGGCGCGGCCGTGCAGGTGACGCTCGGAGGGCCCCCGCGCGAGGGCAGCCGCACCTACGTGCTCGAGATCGTGGCCGACCGCGGCCAATTCCTCTCGGTGCCCAATGAGGCGATCATCGAGGAGGGCCAGACGCACATCGTCTACGTGCTGCGACCTGACGGCCAGTACGAGCCACAGGAGATTCACACCGGGATTCAAGGCGAGCTGTACACCCAGGTTGTCGACGGTCTCGAGGCGGGCGAGCAGGTCGTGACCTTCGGCAGCTTTTTCATCGACTCCGAGTACAAGCTCAAAGGAACGGCGCAGAGCGGCGCTCAATGATCGCGACCCTCCTCAGAACCGTCATCCGCTTCCGGCTCCTGATCTGGGGCGTCGTCGCCGCGGGCGTGGCTTTGAGCGTGTATGCCATCCGGACCGCGCCACTCGATGCCATTCCCGATATCTCCGATCCGCAGATCGTCGTCTACGTGAAATGGCCGCGCAGTCCGCTGCTGCTCGAAACGCAGGTGACCGAGCCGCTGATCCACGCGCTCGTCGGCTCGTCAGACGTCGAGTCGATACGGGGTACCTCGCACATGGGGTACTCCTTCATCTACGTCATCCTGAATGACGCGCGGCGGCGTCCGCAGGTGCAGCAACTGGTGCTCGACCGGATCAACGCGATCCGTCCCCAGCTGCCCTCCGACGCGATCATCACGCTCGGCCCGAATGCCAGCAGCATGGGATGGATTTATCAATACGCGCTCGTCGACCGCGAGCGCTCGCACGACCTCCGCGAGCTGCGCCTGATCAAC
Source organism: Acidobacteriota bacterium (assembly GCA_023265015.1). GTDB lineage: Bacteria > Acidobacteriota > Vicinamibacteria > Vicinamibacterales > UBA2999 > Gp6-AA40. The sequence continues at coordinate 13,187 of JAHFUO010000014.1, forward strand.
GAAAACCAGATCAAGCCTGCGCTGCAGACCGTGCCGGGAGTGGCCGAGGTCGCCTCGGTCGGCGGTCTCGAAAAGCAATACCAGGTGAAACTCTTCCCGCCGCTGCTGGCAGCCAATGGGGTGACGCTGCGGCAGATCATCGACAGCCTGCAGACCGTGTTTCAGGAAACGGGCGGCCGCACCATTGAAGTCACCAGCCGCGAGTATCAGCTCCGCGGTGTCATCAACAACGACGACGTGAACAACCTCGAGTACCTAATCGTTGGCCGGGCGAAAGATGGACGAGCCGTTCATCTGCATGACGTCGGGTACGTGCAGGTCGGTTACGACCTGCGGCGCAGCACCGCCGATCTGAACGGATCCGGCGAGGTGGTCGGCGGCATCGCGATCATGGAGCAGAACCAGAACGTGCTTGCGGTGACCCGCTCGCTCGAGGACGCACTGCAGGGCGTTCGTGGATCGCTGCCGGCAGGGATCGACATTGTCACGACCTACGACCGCTCGTCGTGGATCTGGGCCACGCTCAAGCAATTCTTCGGCACGCTGATGTCCGAGCTCGTGGTGCTGATCCTCGTGACGCTGCTGTTTCTGCGCAGCTTCCGATCGGCTGCCGGTCCGATTTGCATTCTCCTGTTCAGCACCCTGTTCACCGTCCTGCCGCTGTCCGCTTTCGGCCAGACGATCAATCTCTTCTCGCTCGCAGGCCTCTGTATCGCGATCGGAGCGATCGAGGACGCCACCATCGTGATCGTGGAGAACTGCGACGCGGAGCTCGCCGCGCGTGGCGCCGTCACATCAGCCGCGAAGCGGGAGATCATCCTGCGCTCGATTGCCAAGGTCGCGCCGCCGCTGCTGTTCTCGCTTCTGATTATTGTTGCGTCGTTCCTGCCCGTGTTCTTCCTTGAAGATCGGGAAGCGCGCCTGTTCGATCCGCTGGCCTACAGCAAGACGTTCGCGATGGCGTTCTCGACGCTGCTGACCATCGTGCTGTTGCCGGTCATCGTCGTCTGGGTATTCGACCGGAGGACGCACAAGGTCGAGAACGGCGAGGCCGCAGAACCGCGGTCTCGCGTGCGCACGCTTCTCACCAACCGGTACATTATCGCGGCCGCAGGCATGGGTGCGGTGCTCGTTGGTGCGGCGCTGGCGGTGAGGATCGTCGATCCGGAATTCCGGCCGGAGATCCTCGAGCTGGCCGCGTTCGTCGTTGGGATCGTGCTCGTGTGGATGCTGACGCAAGGGGGCGCCACGCGGCCCACTCATCACGAGGGGCGCGGCGTGCGGATGTATCGGAGCGCACTCAACACTGCCATCCATCATCGCTACGGGTTCGTCGCCTCCGGAATGATCGTCGTGGTGATCGCCGGGTTCGTCCTGCGCGGCTTTCAGAAGGATTTCCTGCCCGACGTCGACGAAGGCTCGGTTCTCTACATGCCGACAACCCTTCCCGGTCTACCGACGCGCGAGGCGGGATGGATCGTCCAGCAGATGGACAGAAAGCTGAAGCAGATCCCCGAGGTGGATCGTGTCTTCGGTAAGATGGGGCGCGCGGACACGTCAACCGATCCAGCGCCAGTCAGCATGATCGAGACGACAATCATGCTCAAGCCGAAGTCGCAATGGCGGCCAGGCATGACCAGGGAGAAGCTGATCGCCGAGATGGATCAGTCGATGCAAATTGTCGGCTACGTCAACACCTGGGTGCAGCCGATCCGCGCTCGAGTGATGATGCAGACGACCGGAATCCAGACGCCGGTGGGCATCAAGGTGAAGGGCCCGGATCTGGGGCAGATCGAAACGATTTCTCAACAGATCGAAGGGGCCCTGCGTGGCCTGGCTGGAACGAAGTACGTCGTCGCCGAACGAGTGTCCGACGGGTATTACACGGACGTGCAGTACGACCTGGCGCGGCTCGGGCAGCAGGGAGTCACCCCGGACGAAGCGATGCTGACGGTGCGGTATGGCGTGGGCGGCGACAACCTGATGGCCATCAAACAGGCGGACAACGCGACCGTTCCCCTTGCCGTGCAGTACTCGGGCGAGTACCTCGACACGCTCGAGAAGATCCGTCGTACGCCGGTCGTGACGGGCGATGGGCGGCCGGTTCCCCTCGGCGCGATCGCCGATGTCTCGGTTCGCAAGCTGCCGGACATGGTGAGGAACGACAACGGGGAGCTCGCGGGCTATATCTACGTCGACATCCAGAACGTCACGGCCACCGACTACGTGGAGCAGGCGCGGCAGTATCTGGCGCGGGCGGTGACGTTGCCGCCGGGGTATTCGATCGAATGGACGGGGATGTATCAGTACACCGCCGCTGCCGACGCCCGGCTGCGCGTCATTGTGCCGCTGACGCTGGTGATCATTTTCGGCTTGCTCGTGCTGGCCTTCAGGTCCGTCTCCGAGAGCTGTCTGATTCTGCTGTCGGTCCCGTTCGCCATGGCCGGCGGCGTATTCTTCCAGTGGCTGCTGGGCTACACGATGACGACCGCGGTGATCATCGGGTACATCTCGGTGTTTGCCGTCGCGGTGCAGACCGGCATCATCATGGTCATCTTCATCCGCGACGCGCTTGCCAACAAACCGGAATCGCAGTCGTTCATCGATGCGGTCATCGATGGGTCGACGGCGCGCCTGCGCCCGAAGCTGATGACGGTGGCGACGATCATTCTGTCGCTGTCGCTGATTCCGCTCTCGAGCGGGCCCGGCATGGAGATCATGAAGCCGATTGCTGCGCCGAGCATCGGGGGAATGGTCACGTCGACGCTCCACGTGCTCTTCATGACGCCGTGCCTATTTGTCATCGCGGAAGATATCCGCCAGTTCCTGGCATCGCGGCGCTTGCGCCGGCGGCAATTCGCGCTCGAGTCATCGCTGGAGGCAGAACCGTGATGCCTTCTCGGGTCCAACGTGCGTACGCCGCGGGGCTGGCCATGATGTGCGGCCTGGCGATCGGCTGCACGCGTTCGCAGGAACCCGCTACCACCACCAGTCAATCTGCAGGGAACGCGACTCAGGCGGCTGTCCCGGCCGCCGAGACAGGCAACAGCGGCGGACTCAACATTGGCTTCAAGAGCAACCCGGACCCGCCAAGGAACGGCGACAACGCGATCGAGGTGACTGTGACGGATCGCGCGGGGGCGCCGGTCACCGATGCAGCAGTTGAAGCCGTGTTCCTGATGCCCCCCATGCCCTCGATGAACATGCCGGCGATGCGCAGCGCCGCGACGCTTGCACACCAGGGCGGCGGACGATACACGGGCACAGCGCAGATGTCCATGTCGGGGACGTGGACCACCACCATCACCATTGCCAGGGGCGGCAAGCAAGTCGCAACGAAGCGGTTGAGCGTGAACGTCAACTAAGGAATAATCCGCGCGTGATCGCATCCCGCATCCGCCGCCCGGGCCTGGCCCTGTTACTGATGGCGACAACTGCCGCGGCAGCGGTGCTGCCGCCGGCGCACATCCATCTCGCGGCCGATCACGACGATCACGATCACACCGCCGGAATCGAGCATTCCCACTGGGCGGCTCACCACTATTCACGATCCGCAGTTGACGACGATGACGGCCGGGTGCTGTTCGTCGATCACCCCGCGCTCGTGCGCGCTGCGCACGGGCACGTACGGCAGCCGAACGCTGCCGTCGTCACCCTGCTGATCCTCAACGGCCCTCCGGCGTTCGCGGGCGGCAGCCAGCGCGCCGCCGGCAACGCGCCTCGCGACGGACCTCCACGCGGCAGTCTCTTCCTTCGCGGCCCTCCCTCCGGCTCCTTGCCGTAACGCGATCGTCCGGATCGCCGTCTCGATATTTCTCCGTCTCAAAGGAGCCCTATGCGGACACGTTCGACGTGGCTCGCGGGCGTTGCGCTCATGTGCGCGTGCGCTCCGGCCGCTGCCCAGACCGCTCTCTCGGAAGCCGATTCACTCGCGCGACTGTCGATGGACAGCCCGCGCGTCAGGGCCATTCGATCCGCCGTGGATGTCGCGCGAGCGGACGCGCTGAACGCAGGCCGCTGGCCGAATCCCCGCCTCAACGTCGATCGCGAGTCTGTCGCCGGGGTCTCGGAAACGCTCACGACGGTGCTGCAGCCGCTGCCGATTACGGGACGACGGACGCTGGAGAAGGATTCGGCGAGAGCGCTTGTCGACGCGGCCACGCGTCGCGCCGATGACGCGGTGTGGCGCGCGCGCGCCGATCTGCGGCTGGCCTTCGCGGATCTCGTCGAGGCGCAGGTCCGGGAGCGTGAGCTGACGCGATCGCACGATCGCCTGCAGGATCTCGCTGCCGTGCTCGAGAAGCGCGAGACCGCCGGCGATGCCGCAGGATTCGACCGGCTCCGGGCGGACCGCGAAGTCGTGGAGGTCGAGGCCGACCGCGTCGCGGCCGCGGCCGATCGCGCGCGCGCGCAAGGCCGGCTCGCCGGGTTCTTTGCCGCAGGGATCGATCCATCCGCGCTCGTCGCCGACGAACGCGCGATCGGCCCGCGCGATCTTCCTCCGGTCGATGTCCTGATGGATCAGGCGGAACGCACACGCGGCGAGCCGCTCGCGCTGCAACAGGAAATCGAATCCGCGCGCTTTGCCGTTCGCGCCGCAGACCGGCGGCGCATTCCGGAGCCGGAGGTGCTTGGCGGCACGAAATCGTCAAACCTGGCGGGTGGTGATGTTGGCAGCGTGATCAGCGTCCAGGCCGTCCTCCCGCTGTTCGATCGTGGCGCTCCGGAACGGGCGGTGGCGCAGGCCCGGGCATCGCAGGCCGCAGCGCGGCTCGACGTGTTCCGCGTTACTGTGCGCGCGGAGATTGCCGCGTTGCGCGCGGCCGCGTTGGAGCGCCGGAGTGCTGCCGAGCGGTACCGGGCATCGGCACTGACGACGGCCGGCGAGGTGGAGCGCATCGCGCAGGTGAGCTACGACGCCGGTGAGCGGGGCATTCTCGAATTGCTGGATGCGTATCGGACGTCCGCGGCCGCGCGGGTCCGCCAGGCCTCGCTCGACGCGGCCGCGCGTGAAGCGGAGATCGAGCTGGAGTTTGTCAGCGGCTGGGAGATTCCATGATGAAGTTCGAAGTTCGAAGTTCGAAGTCGGGAAGTAGTCGAAGTTCGAAGTGGGAAGTAGGCCGGGTTCCGCGAAGCGACGAAGTAGGCCGGGTTCCGCGAAGCGGAGAAGTAGGCCGGGTTCCGCGGAGCGAAGAAGTAGGCCGGGTTCCGCGAAGCGGAGAAGTAGGCCGGGTTCCGCGAAGCGGAGAAGTAGGCCGGGTTCCGCGGAGCGAAGAAGTAGGCCGGGTTCCGCGAAGCGAAGAGGTAGGCCGGGTTCCGCGAGGCGGAGAAGTAGGCCGGGTTCCGCGAAGCGGACCCGGCACGCGGTGTGGACGTGCGCTCTGGCTTCTGTGCGTCGCGCTTGGCGTCTCAGCGTGCGCAAAGCCGCAGCAAGCGGCGCCCGACATTCCATCGCTCGACGTGACGAGCTGGACCGACAAGACCGAGCTCTACATGGAGTATCCGCCGCTCGTCGCGGGCGAGACCGTGCGGTTCGCCGTGCACCTCACGCGTCTCAACGACTTCAGCGCCTTGAACGCCGGCCGGCCGAGCATCCAGATGACTCCGGAGTCCGGCGACGCCGCGGTGACACTGCCCGGGTCGGAACCGCTGCGACCTGGCGCGTTTCGTGTCGAGGGCAAACTGCCGCCGCCCGGACGTTACCGCTGGGCGCTCGTCGTCGACGCGCCCGGGCTCGGCGATCGCCACGACCTCGGGATGGCGACGGTGTTCGCGGATCGGGAGGCTGCGATCGCGGATGCGGAAAAGCGACCGGAGACTGATCCTGCGGCGATCGCGTACTTGAAGGAGCAGCAGTGGACAAACGCGTTCGCGACCGAGCGCGTCCGCGAGGCGGAGCTGCGAACGTCGGTTCGTGTGCCTGCCACGATCCAGCCGATGACCGGCGGCGAGGCGATCGTGGCGGCGCCGGCCGCGGGACGTTTTGCCGCGGACATGTTGGTCTCGATCGGCGCGCGTGTCCGCGCCGGCGAGGCGTTGGGGCGCCTCGAGCCGCGCCTCACGGCCGGCGATGATCGTGCGACGCTATCCGCGGAAGTGGCCGAGGCGCAGGCGGCCGACGACGCCGCGCGAATCGAGCAGGAGCGCGCGGAGCGCCTTGTTGCGGATCGCGCGGTCCCCGCGCGTCGGCTCGAGGAGGCACGGCGTGCCGTCACCGTCGCCGGCGCGCGGTTGCGGGCGGCGGAGGCGCGTCTCGCGCAGCGGGATCAGACGCTGGGGACCGGCGGTGGCGCGGCGGCCGGCAACGCATTCATCCTGCGGGCGCCAATCAGCGGGAAGGTGGCCGACGTGTCGGCCACGCTCGGCGCGTCCTACGACGAGGGCGCGCCGCTCTTCAAGATCGTCAAGACCGACGAAGTCGAGCTCCAGGCGCTGGTGCCCGCCGCCGACGCCGGCATGACGCGCGAGATCGAAGCCATCGCGCTGGAAGTTCCGGGACGCCCCGATCCGGTTCCGTTACGTCCGCGCCATATGCATGATTCGGGCGTCATCAACTCCGCGACCCGCGCGCTCACCGTGAAGTTCGAAGTCGATAACCCGGGCGGGCAGCTCCTGATCGGACAGACGGGCACCGCAATCCTGTACACGCGCAATCACCTGCGCGTGCCGGCGGTGTCAAAGGCCGCGGTGCTGATGGAAGCGGGTCGCCCCTATGTGTTCGTCCAGAGCGGAGGCGAGCGCTTTGCGCGGCGCTTCGTCGAGATCGCCGGGCGTGAAGGGGATCTGGTCGGCATCAGGAGCGGCGTCGTTGCCGGCGACCGCGTGGTCACGCGCGGCGCGTACGACGTGCAGCTCGCCTCGGCGGCCAAAGGATTGCCCGCCGAAGGACACGTGCATTAGGACTGGCCATGAAACGCATCATTCAGTGGTCGATTGATCATCATTGGATCGTCATCGGGCTGTCGGTGCTGCTGTTCGCGGCCGGCGCATGGACGGCGCGGCAGATGCCGATCGATGTCTTTCCAGACCTGACGGCCCCGACCGTCACCATCCTCACCGAAGGCCATGGCATGGCGCCCGAGGAGATGGAGTCGCTGGTGACGTTCCCCATCGAAAGCTCCATCAACGGCGCGTCGGGCGTCCGGCGGGTCCGGTCGGCGACAGCCGTCGGGATCTCGGTTGTCTGGGTCGAGTTCGACTGGGGCACCGACATCTTCATGGCGCGGCAGCTCGTCTCGGAGAAGCTCGCGCTCGTCAGTGGGGTGCTTCCGCCTCAAGTGGAACGTCCAGTCCTCGCGCCCGTGTCGTCGATCATGGGAGAAATCCTGTTCTTCGCGATCTCGTCGGAGACCGATGATCCGCTGACGCTGCGGACGATCGCGGATACGACGGTACGCCGCCGGCTGCTCGCGGTGCCGGGCGTGTCGCAGGTGACGCCGATTGGAGGCGCGGAACGCCAGTTCCAGGTCGTCGCCCATCCAGATGAACTGCGCGCCAGCAACGTCTCGCTGACCGAGCTGCTGTCGGCGGTCAAGGGCGCCAGTCAGAACACGTCCGCCGGCATCTATACCGAAGGCTCCCAGGAATACGTGCTCGAGGCGGTCGGACGCGTACACACGGCGGAGGAAATCGGCGACACCGTTGTGGCCTTGCGAGGCGAACGGTCCGTGCTGGTTCGCGACGTGGCGGACGTGCGCGAAGGCGCCGCCTTCAAGCGCGGCGAGGGCTCGCGCAGCGGCAAGCCCGCCGTCATTGTCGGTGTGCAGAAGCAGCCGGGCGCCAACACGATCGAGGTCACCGCGCGGCTCGATCGCGCGCTCGACACGCTCCAGGAGGAGCTGCCGCGCGGCATGCGGATCGACCGGCGGATCTTCCGGCAGGCGGATTTCATCGAGGTCGCCGTCGACAACGTGATCAAGGCGCTGCGCGACGGCGGTCTCCTCGTCATCGTCATCGTCCTGCTGTTCCTCGCCAACTTCCGCGCCGCGGCCATCACGCTCACGGCGATACCGCTCTCGCTCGCGGCGGCGGTCCTCGCGCTGCGCGCCTTCGGCGCCAGCATCAACACGATGACGCTCGGCGGCATGGCGATCGCCATCGGCGCGCTCGTCGACGACGCCATCATCGATGTGGAGAACGTGGTTCGTCGTCTTCGCGAGAATCACGCGAGGCCGGAAGGGGAGAGGTTGCCATCCGCCACGGTGGTCCGCGACGCGACGCTCGAGATCCGTTCCTCGATCGTGTTCGCGACGATCATCATCGTGCTCGTGTTCCTGCCGGTCTTCGGCCTCGCGGGCATCGAAGGCCGGCTGCTGACGCCGCTCGCCTTCGCGTACATCGTGGCGCTCCTGGCGTCGCTGGCGGTGGCCATCATGGTGACGCCGGCACTCTGCTTCGCGTTCCTGCCCGATGCGCCGACGATTCAGCGGGGTCACGACGGATGGCTGTCGCGCGTGCTGAAGGCGCGCTACTCGCGCGACCTCCCGCGGATCCTCGATCATCCACGTGTCGTCATCGCCGGCGCGCTCGTACTGCTGGCTGGCGCCGGACTGGCGCTCACGCGGGCCGGCACGGCATTTCTACCCGAGTTTCACGAGGGTAGCCTGACGGTGCAGGCGAATACGCTGCCCGGGACGTCGCTCGCGAAGTCCGATGAGATCGGGCGCCGCGTCGAGCAGATTCTTCTGTCGCAACCGGAGGTCGTCGCGACCGCCCGTCGAACGGGGCGCGCGGAATACGACGAACACGTCCAGGGCGTCGAGGCGGCGGAGATCGATGTCGGCCTGCGTGAGACGAATCGATCCAGGGACGCGCTGCTCGCCGACCTCCGCAGGGAGTTTTCGACGCTGCCCGGGACGAACGTCACGATCGGACAGCCGATCTCGCATCGGATCGATCACATGCTGTCCGGCACGCGCGCGAACATCGCCGTGAAGGTGTTCGGAGACGATCTCGGAACACTCCGGCGTCTCGGAGAGCGTGTGCGTGGGGCCATGGCCGGCGTTCCGGGTGTCGCCGATCTGTCCCTGGAGCAGCAGATGGACGTGCCGTTCGTGCGCTTCGTGCTGAACCGTTCGGCGATCGCGCGTTATGGCCTGCGTCCGGGCGACGTCGCGGAAGCGATCGAGACGAGCTTCGCCGGCGCAACCGTCGGCCAGATCTTCGATCGCGGCACCGCGTTCGATCTCACCGTCAAGCTCGATTCATCGGCAAGCGCCGATTTCGATCGCATTGCGGACCTGCCCGTCGACACGCCGACCGGCGCAATCGTCCCGGTCCGGCTCCTTGCCGACGTGCGACGCGAGCAGGGGCCGAACATGGTCCTTCGTGAAAATGTCCAGCGCCGGATCGTCGTGTCATGCAACGTGGCGGGGCGCGATCTCGGGAGCGTCGTCGACGACATCAGGGGCGAGGTGGCGAGGTCCGTGCCGATGCCTGCAGGGTACCGCGTGGAGTATGGTGGCCAGTTCGAAAGCGAGGAGAGCGCGTCGCAGCGGTTGACTGGGCTTGGCGCGCTCGTCATGGCGGGCCTGTTCATGCTGCTCGTCCTGGCGTTCGGGCGCGCGCGCGACGCCATGGTGATCATGGTGAATCTCCCGCTGGCGCTGATCGGAGGGGTGGTCGGCGTGTTCCTGTCCGGAGGCGTGTTGAACGTGGCGACGATGATTGGATTCATCACGTTGTTTGGAATCGCGACGAGAAACGGCATCATGCTCGTGTCGCATATCCAGCACCTGATCAACGAGGAAGGCGTCACCGACGTCCGCGAGGCGGTGGAGCGAGGAGCGAAGGAACGGCTGGTGCCGATTCTCATGACCGCGACGGCCGCCGGCCTGGCGCTGATCCCGCTCGCGCTCGGAGGAGGACAGTCGGGCAGCGAGATTCAAACGCCGATGGCGATCGTGATTCTCTGCGGGCTCGTGACATCAACCTTCTTGAACATGGCCGTCGTGCCGACGCTGTATCTACGGTACGGCGGCCACGGCGACGTGGGGCGGGCCTTTACGGCCCGCCACTGAAGGCGATAACCGCGGGAGAATGGGAGCACCATGCGAACCGTGTCTTGGCTGTTCGTCGTCAGCGTCGCGCTGTTCATCAGCGGCATCGGGTTCGTGATCGCGGGCGCGCGGTCGGCGCGCGCGGCCCCCGCGGGTGAGGCAGCACCTGTGACGACGCCCGTCGCGAGCATCAAGCAGATCATGAACGGGATCGTGATGCCGGATGCCTATGTCATCTACAACGCGGTCGGGACGAAGACGTCAGCGAAAGGCGTCGAGGAAATTGCTCCGCAGAACGACGAGGAGTGGGCTGCCGTGGCGAACGCCGCGGCGGCGCTGATCGAATCGGGAAACCTTCTCCTGATGGGCAATCGCGTCGTCGACAAGGAAGACTGGATCAAGATGACGCGGGAATTCATGGACCAGGGGAAATTGGCTCTCAAGGCCGCGGAAGCAAAGGACAAGGACGGAATCGTCTCGGCCGGCGGGGACCTCAACACGTCATGTGACAACTGCCATGCAAAATATCAGCGGCAATAAGCGGGCAGCCGGCAGCCGGCAGCGGGCAGCCGGCAGCTGGCAGCTGGCAGCGGCGCTCACCGTCGTCATTGTGTGCGCGCTGTCGGCGGGGCTCGACGCGCACGGCGTGTCCGGCAAGGACGCCGTGTTCCTCCAGGGACTGAAGGGACGCGCCATCGGGCCGCTTCTGTATCTGGGCGCCAAGCACATGGTGACCGGCTACGACCACCTGCTGTTCCTGGTCGGCGTGATTTTCTTCCTCTACAGGCCCAAGGATGTCGTGCTGTACGTCAGCCTGTTCACGATCGGGCACAGCGTCACGCTGCTCGCCGGAGTGCTCGGCGGCATCCGCGCCAATCCGTACCTCATCGATGCAATCATCGGTTTCTCGGTCGTCTACAAGGCGTTCGAGAACCTGGACGGATTCGGCCGGTTCCTCGGCTTTCAGCCGAATACGAAGCTGGCGGTTCTCATCTTCGGCTTCTTCCACGGATTCGGCCTCGCCACGAAGCTCCAGGATTTCGCGCTCTCGCCAAACGGCCTCGTCGCCAACATCGTGAGCTTCAATGTCGGCGTGGAGATCGGACAGGTGCTGGCGCTGAGCGCCATCCTCATCGCCTTGACGTACTGGCGCACGCACAACGCGTTTCTCCGCCACGCCTTTGCCTTCAACGGCGTGGTGATGGCGTGTGGCTTTCTCCTGGTCGGCTATCAGTTGTCCGGTTATTTCCTTTCACCACTATGACCATGACTACAGCGAACGAACAGGTGATTGAGGTCAGACAGCGCATTGCCCTCGCAGCGGGAGCGGCGCTGCTGGTGGCGGGGCTCATTCTGGTGATGTTCATCCTGCCCGCGGAATTCGCCGTCGACCCACTGGGGACCGGCGCGCGGTTTGGACTCCTGCCGCTTGGGGTCGTCGGACAGCAGGTGGGGGCGCTCACTGCGGCCGCCGCCGCGGGCGGCGCCGGTCAGGGCGCAATCATCGTGGCTCAGGAAAAGGCCTTCCAACAGGAAACCGTCGACTTCAAGGTCGCTCCCCACGAGGGCATGGAATACAAGTACCGGCTCGACAAGGGCGAAGCGCTCCTGTACTCGTGGAGCGCGACGGCTCCCGTGAATTACGAGCTGCATGCGGAGCCGGACGGTGCGCCTGCGGGCTACGCCCAGAGCTACGAGAAGCAGTCGAGTACCAGTCAAGCGTCCGGCACGCTGACCGCTCCATTTCCAGGCATTCACGGTTGGTACTGGGAGAATCCTGGCGATCGGGAGATCACCGTCACGCTGAAGACCGCGGGCTTCTACAACATCTCACACGAGTTCCGCAACGGAGCTCCGACCAAGAACAAGATGTTCCAATAATGCGCGTCCCTCAGGTCCGCGTGCGACGGGGTCTGCGGCGGTGCGGTGGGGCCTGCCTGGTCCTCCGATTTGCCGGCGCGCTGTTTCTCACATGGACCTCCGGGGTGGGCGCTCAAACGGCCGCGGTCTCCGCACCAGCGCTCGCGATTGAAGCTGTCAAAGCGACCAGGCCGCCTGTCATCGACGGCGGCGTCGGCGAGAGTGAATGGCAAGGGGCCGTGCCCGTGTCGAACTTCATCCAGTACGAGCCGCGACGCGGCGACCCATCCGAGGCACGCACCGAAGCGCTGGTCCTCTACGATGCCGGCCACCTCTACGTGGCATTTCGAGCCTGGGACAGCGAACCGATTACCGCGCAACTCACCCAGCGCGATGCGGACCTGCTCCGCGACGATGCGGTCGTGGTGGTCGTGGACACCACGAACGATAGACGATCCGGCTACTACTTCATCACCAACGCGTTGGGCACGCAGGCAGATGGCCGAATCGCCGACGACGGACGCACCACGGAACCCGTTTGGGACGCGCCCTGGCAATCCGCGGCAAGGCGGACCGATGACGGGTGGTCGGCGGAGCTCAGCATCCCGTTGTCGTCCCTCAGGTACACCGCCGGCGATCGTCAGACGTGGGGCATCAACTTCGGGCGCAGCCGCCGCCGAACGCTCGAGACGAGTTTTTGGAGTGGGCCACTCGACAATGAGTGGCGCGTGTCAGAGGCCGGTCAGCTAACGCGGCTGAGCGTGCCACCGCCCATCGATCGGATCCAGGTCGTGCCGTACGGCCTGTCACGACTCCAGGATCGCGTGGCGCCAGACTGGGAGGCGGGCATCGATGCCCGCTACGCGCTCACACCGACCACGGCGGTCTATGGCACGTTGTATCCCGATTTCGCCACGATCGAAGCCGACCAGGAGCAAATCAACCTGACACGCTTCGAGCTCACGCTGCCGGAGAAGCGGCAGTTCTTCCTCGAAGGCCAGGAACAGTTCAATCAGCGGTTCACGACGTTCTATTCACGTCGTATCGCGGACATCACGGCTGGCGGCAAGCTCCTCGGCAAGCAGGGACCGTGGACGACGGCGCTCATCTCGGCGCAGTCCGATCCCGTCGGGTCGTCGCGAGCTGCCAACTACACCGTTGGCCGTGCGCAGCGCGACACCTTCGGCCGATCGACGATCGCGATCATGGGGGCTAATCGGCGATTCGATGGCACAGATCAAGGCAGCTTCAGCGCAGATGCCAACCTGCTCTTCGGCCGAACATTCAATATGACGGCACAGGCGGTGAAGAGCTACGGCCGCTTCGCGCACGGCACCGAAGCGTTCTTCATCCGGCCCTCGTACGATTCACCAACCGCGCACGTCCACGTCCGCTACGGGCATTTGGGCGATCGCGTGGCGGACAACCTGAACGTGGTGGGACAGATCGTCGACGATGACCGGCGGGAGGTCGACTCGCATGTCATGAAGACTGTCTGGATTCGAAGCGGGGGGTTCGAACAGGTCAAGCATGACGCGAACTACAACATCTACTGGGGCCAGACCGGCATCCTCAGGAGCTGGAAGGTGAACGAAGCCGTCGCCGTGGAGTTTCGCAACCGGCTCAGCACCAGGGTGTCATGGGTGGAGGAGTTCAAGCGGTTCGAGAAGGACTTCCGGAACCGCCAGGTTGGCTTCGATCTCGGGTACAACACCCGGGAGTATCAATCTGTCAGCACGGGCCTCGAGTTCGGCCGGAACTTCGATTCGGATTACCTGTTGTGGACCGGGTCGGCCCGGTACAAGGTGACCCCCGAACTCTCGGCCGAGTACTCCCTGGAGCGCCTGGAGCTCGACCCTGACCCTCGGCGGCAAAGCACCTGGATTCACGTGGTGCGTGCCAACCAGTTTTTCACGAAAGATCTGTTTCTGCGATTGTTCTTCCAGACCAACTCCGCCATCGATCGCAAGAATGTCCAGGCCGTCTTCGTGTACCGGTATCTGCCGCCGTTCGGGACTCTCCAGGTGGCGTACCAGCGAGGCACCGCCGCGTTCGGCGAGCGGTCCACGCAGGGGAACACGCTGCTCGTCAAGGCCACGACCGTGTTCTGAAGCTATCCCCGGAGCTCACTTGAGTTGAGGGATCGTAGGGCGGGCCTTCACGGCCCGCCAGGCGCGGCGTAAAGCCGCGCCCTACGTCAACTCAAGTGATCTCCGGGGCTAGGACCTAATCTAGCGAGCGGTCCGCTCCTCCGGCGGACGCAGATGACGGAATGAGCGATAGAGCAGCACGTCGTAGGCGATCTTCATCGTTCCGCCGATGAAGAGCGGCGCCGCCAGCGCCACGTACTGCATGACGGCGCCGGCGATCGGCGGCCCGACGGCCCAGCCGATCGTTCGCGTGAGATTCGTCACGCCGCTTGCGTAGGTGCGTCGATTCGGCGGAACGATCGCCAAGACGTAGGACTGCCTGGTCGGCACATCCATCTCGACCAGCGACTCTCTGCCGAGGAACAACGCCGCGGCGAGCGCGCCTGACGGCGCTGCGGGCGCCGCCATGAGGAGCAGGCTCGACGGAAGGTGCGTCAGCACCATCGTGTTCACCAGGCCGATCCGCCGCGCCATCCAGGCAGCCGCGACGTGTGAGGCGGCATTCAACGCCCGTGCGGCGAAGAACAGAACGGCGAGCTGCTGCTCTGAGAACCCGTACCGCTGAAAGAACCAGTAGGCGATCAGAGCGGAGCTGAGGAAGCCTCCGCCAAGGCTGTCGATGCCGAACAGCAGCGCCAGCTTCCGCACCGCGCGGCGGCCCGTGTCGTCCGCGGCCGGGGCCGGCGGGGTCGTCAGCGCCGCCGTCGCCACCTCCACTCGGTCGGACAGCAGGGCGTACGGGACACCGCTGATTGCCGCGCAGCCGGCGCACATGGCGAACGTCCACCGGTGCGCTCCAGGCAGGCTCAGACCTGCGTGGGAGACGAGCAGCGTCGGGATGATGCCGGCAAGACCGCCCAGCGCATGCCCGGCATCGAGCACCAGGTTGTACCAGGCTAGTACCCAGGTACGCTGGCCGGCGTCGGCTGTTTCAGGAAGGATCGCCTGCTCGAGTGCGCCGGCCGGACCACGATCGCGCCCCATGCCGTTGAGCATGCCAGCGAACGCGGCGGCCAGGAGCAGCGCCGGACGAGTGGTCGATACGACCGCGAGATATCCGAACGCCGTCAGCACGGCGAGACCGGCGAGCGTCCTGCGTCGTCCCAGGCGATCGGCAGCCAAGGTGACCGCCGCCGTCATCGCCGCGATTCCGCAGAGGCCCGCGCCGATGATCAGGCCGGTCGTTGCGACCGACAGACCGATGTCGGTGAGCGCGATCGCGAGAATGACGCCGACGAGACCGACGGCCGCAGATCGCAGGAACGCTGCGGCGTAGATCAGCGAGGCATCGCGCGCCGGCACCCTGAAGATTGTAGAGGCGAACCGTGGTGCGCCCGGGCTTCGCGAGCCCGAGCGCAATTCCTTTTCGAGCGATGACCCTACGGCCTCGGTTGCGGGACGATCCGGATATACGGCCTGGGCGCCTTCCATCCCTGCGGGTACTTCGTCTTGGCCTCTTCGTCCGACACGGACCCGGCGATGATGACATCGTCTCCCTGCTTCCAATTGACGGGCGTCGCCACCTTGTGCGTGGCGGTCAGTTGCAGGGAATCGATCACGCGCAAGACCTCGTCGAAGTTGCGCCCGGTCGTCATGGGATACACGATGACGAGCTTGATTTTCTTGTCGGGGCCGATGACGAAGACGTTTCGCACCGTCTGATTGTCTGCCGCGGTTCTCCCGTCGTAGGTGCCCTCGAGACTGGCGGGCAGCATGCCATAGAGCTTGGACACCTTCAGGTCCGTATCGCCGATCATCGGGTAGTTCGGCGCGTGCCCCTGAGTCTCCTTGATGTCATTCGCCCAGCGCTTGTGGTTGTCAACGGGATCGACGCTGAGCCCGATGACCTTCGTATTCCTCCTGTCGAACTCGGGCTTGAGCTTCGCCATGTACCCGAGCTCCGTTGTGCAAACCGGCGTGAAGTCTTTCGGATGCGAGAACAGCACGCCCCAGGAATTACCGAGCCACTCATGGAAACGGATGCGGCCCTCGGTTGTTTCAGCCTCGAAATCGTGAGCCAGATCGCCAATCTGAAGTGCCATCGCAGACCTCCTCGTGTGCTGGTTCGTGGTTGGATTGGATTATGCCGCGTGCGGCAAGGTCTCGGTCATACGTGCAGCCGCAACAAGCCCAGACGTACACGTGATCGCCGCGACGACCCACATCGCGGCTGCGAGCCCCAGGACGTCGGCGATCGCGCCTGCCGCCAGCGCGCCGAGCGCGTACCCCAGGTCCCGCCACAGGCGATAGACGCCGACTGACGAGGCGCGCCACGCCGGAAGCGCGACGTCGCCAATGGCGGCCAGCAGCGTCGGATACACCATGGCGGTGCCGATCCCGAGCAGCGCGGCGCCGGCGGCGAACCCCGGAAACCCGCGCGAGACGATCACCACGCTGATGCCGGCCGCCTGCACCCACATGCCGGATGCAATCAGCCACTTCCGTCCCACGCGGTCGGACAGAGCACCGGTCGCAAGCTGGACGATGCCCCATGTGGCTGGATAGATGGCTGCGAGGATGCCGATCCGATCCAGGCCCAGGTTGGCATTGGCAAAAAACAACGGGAACAGACCCCACGCCATGCCGTCGTTCAGGTTGTTCACGAGGCCGGCCTGGCTGATGCTCGAGAGATTGCGATCCGTCAGCGTCGTTCGCCAGAATACGTCGCGTGCGCTCACGACCTGCGCGGGCGCGCCGCGGAGACTCGATTCCATCGCCGCGTGCCCATGAGTCTCCCGCACCATGAGCGCGGACAACGCCAGCCCTGCCGCAACGAACGCGATACCGGGATAGAACGGATCAGGGCGCAGTCCGTATCGAGCCGCGATCCAGCCGGTAAGCATCGCGGCGCCGGCGACAGCCACGTAACCGGCGAATTCGTTCAGGCCGATTGCCAGCCCGCGCCGCTCGTTGCCGACCAGATCGATCTTCATGATCACGGTGGTCGACCACGTGAAGCCCTGACTGACGCCCAGCAGAGCGTTCGCCACGAGAATCCAGTTCCAGGTTGATCCCCACATCAGGATGAACGGCACCGGTATGGCGATGGCCCAGCCGGCGACCAGCACCTGCTTGCGCCCAATCCGGTCCGCGAGCCGGCCCGCGGCATAGTTGGTGAGCGCCTTGGTCGTGCCGAACACGACGATGAACGACAGCACGGCGGTGCGGGCGACGAGATGAAAGTCCTGCTCGGCGATGGCGGGCAGGATGCTGCGCTCCATACCGACCATCGCGCCAACGAACGCGTTGACGATCACGAGCAGCGTGAACTGCGCGGCATTCTCGCGAAGGCCCAGGCGGAGCGCGCCGCCGTGGTCGAGCACCGCGGGTGTCGTCACGCGCGCGCCCCTGCCTCCTCGCGTCCCCGGTTGAATGCGAGCACACGCTCCATTTCCGCCGGCTTTGGCGGCACCTCGGACAGCGAGTCGATGAACGCGTGACGGTCGAGCGACAGCGTCGGGTTCCAGCGCTTTTCGAACGCCACGGTGCTCGTCGGTTTTCCACTCAACCCCGTGCCGCACACCGAACCGGAGAAGTGACCCGGATAGATCTCGAGATCGTCCGGGAGCGTCAGCAGCTTGTCGTGAATGCTCGCATACAGTTGCGCAGCGTTCTCACGCGCGCGGCCGGGAAGATCGGGCCGCCCAACGGCGCCGACGAACAACGTGTCTCCCGTCAGCACGAACCATGGCTCGGGACCGCGTTTGAGGTCGGTCACGACGAGGCAGACGCTGTCTGGCGAATGGCCGGGCGTGTGAAGCACCTTCACACGCGTGTTGCCGAGCTCGATGTCGTCGCCGTCGTGCAGGGCCGTGAACGGAAACGTCACGTCCGCCGATTCATGAACGCAGTACCGCGCGCCCGTCCGCCGGGCCAGCTCGGGGCCGCCGGACCGGTGATCCGCGTGCACGTGCGTGTCGATGATGTGCGTGAGACGTAACCCCTTTGCTTCAGCGAACGTGATGTAGGACTCGATGTCGTCGGCACGGGCGTCGACGACGGTGCCTGTGCCGAGAGTGCCGCAGCCGAAGAGATACGCCGCGCAGCCGCGATCGAAGTAGTAATACGGTCGGAAAATCATGATCTGATCTCCTGCAAGACAGCTGGCGTCGTGTGTCACGCCTTGCGCGCCAGGATCGACACGCTTTTCACGCCCCACTTCGCGGTGGCGCTTCGCGCGCTATCGGAGATGAAGTGGTACTGCGGGTTCTCTTCCATCCGCTCGATGCGCAGCCCCGCCGCTTCGATTGCCGCGCCGTACGTGTCCTGCTGCGCGGCCCCGCCGATGCACGCGGCCCAGAGATCGACGTTGCAGACGACGCCGTCCGGCAAGGGCTGCTCGGTGATGATGTCGGCGATCGCGAGGCGTCCGCCGCTCCTCAGGAGCCGTGCGGCTTCGTGAAACACGCGGGTCTTGTCCGCCGCGAGATTGATCACGCCGTTCGACATCACGCAATCGAACGCGCCGGCCTCCAGGCCGGTGTCCTCGATGTACGCCTTGCGGTACGTCACGTTCTCGAACCGTGCGCTGCGGGCGAGACGCTCGGCCTTGCCCAGCTGTGCGTCGGTCATGTCGATCCCGATCACGCGGCCGTCCGGTCCGACCTTCAGCGAGGCCACGAACGTGTCCATGCCCGATCCGCTGCCCAGGTCCACGACCCGCTCGCCGGATGTGAGATCCGCCAGATGAAAGAAGTGACCAACACCGGCAAATGAATCGATCGCCTCCTGCGGCACGCGATCGAGGTCGGGAGGCGCGTAGCCGAGCCGCTCGGCCAGGGCGCGTCCCATCTCGAAGTGGAAGTCGCCGTGCGGGTTGGTCGCAACGTCGGTGTACATGTTCTTTACTTTGGCCTCGAGGGCCGCGCGATCAACGGTGGTCACGATCATGACTATCTCCTCTCACTGCGTGTTATCCAAGGCCGGCACTGACGGGGAAGCCGGCCGCTCGCCATTCGGGAAATCCTTCGCGGAGCCGGCGCGCCGTGCGTCCGTGCGACCGCAGGATCTCGACGGCTCGATCCGCGTACACGCAGTACGGTCCACGGCAGTAGGCGACGTACTCCTTCCCTTTGGGAAGCTCCCGCAGCCGTCGTTGAAGGTCGTCGACCGGCACGGAAATCGCCCCGGCGATGTGGCCGGCGGCGTACTCGCCCGGGGGTCGCGTGTCGAGCACGACAACCGCCTTCGATCGAGCGCGCTTCAGGAGCTCGTCCATCTCCACCGGCTCGGCATCCGAGCGATCACCGAAATGTTCACGGACGAGGCGCTCGAGGTCGGCGAGCTGACGCTCGGCGACCGTCCGGATCGCGGTGCACAGCTCGAATACGGCTGGGTTCGACAGGCGGTACGAGACGAAGAGACCCTCCTTCCGGCTCGCGACGATGGCAGCCTGCCGAAGCGCCTGGAGATGTTGCGAGGTGTTTGCGAGCGAGAGTCCCAGCTCGGTGGCCAGCGAGTCGACGGTGCGTTCCCCCTGGGCGAGCAGTTCCAGGATCTCGAGGCGGTGGGGGCTCGAGAGCGCTTTGCCGATCCGGGCGAATTGCCCGTACAGCCGATCCTTGAATTCCCGGTGTGCGTCGCGGGTCATAGTCAAGTATTAAATAGACCACTTGACTACTGGTTGTCAAGCGGCAACGTTTCAGAACATGACCCGTACGCCGCCGTTCAGAACGCGCCCTTCGATGGGCGCCCACTCGTCGACCGTCCACCGGCCGTCCGGCGCGCGCCGGGGCCGCAGCAGCGGGTCCCATCGGCTCTGGCGAACATCGGTGAGGTTTTCGCCATTCAGGAATGGACGAAAGCGTCCGAAGCGGAGCTCGATGAGGAATCCGGCCACGAGATAACCAGAACTGACGTTGCGGTACGGATTCTCCTCGAGCCGTTGCCGGCCGGTGTAGTAACCCTCGAGCCCGATCCGTCCGTGACCTTCGAGCTCGAACATCGTCACTGCAGCCAGGCTGTGGCGCGGCGTGAGCGGCACGTCGACGCGCACGCCGTCCTCGTACTCCCGCGAGGTCACGTACGTGTAGGTGACGGTCGCCTCGACCGGTTCACGCCGAAGTAACCCGAGCAGCTCCACGCCATCATTGGCGGTCGGCGTTGACAGGTTCGACAGAACGAACGCGCTCGCGCGCGCGACGTGAAGCGGATGCTGAATGCGCGAGGAGAACACCGTCACGGTTCCCGAGGCCGGCCCGATCGCACGGGTGACATCGACGGAGAAGCTTCGACCGCGTTCGGCACGCAGTGCGCGCGGCACGGCGAGACGACTCAATCCGGCTGCTTCCGTTTCCTCCGTGAGGAAGGTCGGTCCGAAAAATCCGGTTCCCGCAGACACGCGTCCCGTCCAGTCGCCTCTGCGAAGCAGCAGGGAAAGGCGCGGGCTGAAGAAGGTCCCGTAGGCCGTGTGATGATCGGCGCGGCCGCTCGCGGAGATCGCAACGGCGCGGCCGAACTCGATATCGTCCTGGACGAAGACGCCCGGCACAGTGAATGTGTACGCAAAACGCGGCACGTCGAGAGGAATGTAGGCTTCTCGATCGACCGCTGCACCCGTAACCAGGGTGTGTCGTCCCGACGACGTTCGCACCGACACCTCACCGAACGTCGTATGGTGCCGGTCGCGCTCCTGCACGTCGCCGAACCGATGCGTGTGTCGCTGCTGCGCGAGTGCGA
This sequence comes from Acidobacteriota bacterium, assembly GCA_023265015.1. GTDB lineage: Bacteria > Acidobacteriota > Vicinamibacteria > Vicinamibacterales > UBA2999 > Gp6-AA40. Next base: position 33,873 of record JAHFUO010000014.1, read on the forward strand.
AACGTCCCGTCACTACATAACGATCGCGCACGATCGTCTGACCGACGGCGCCCGCATCGAATCGCGCGGTGTCGAGCCCCTCGGTATAGGAGCCGCCGATCACCGGCGGTGTTGCGTCCGGCATCGTCCCGCCGTGGCGATTCTCGAACGTGCTCCCGACGGTCGCGAACAGCGTCCGCCCGTTGCCGCCGTCCCAGAAGAGCCGTGGACGCACGACGCCACGCGCATAGTGGGGAAGATCCGACCACCGATCGCCGTCAACGTCGGTCAGCTCCTGCCAATGGCCACCGCCGAGCAGCGAGAGAGACCACCGATCGTTCAGCGGCGTCGCACCCCAGAAGACCGTGTCGGTGGCGCCAAGCATCGAGCGGTTCAGCAGGAATTCTGCAGTGCGCTCTTTCGTCGGACGCCGTGCAATCAGATTCACGACGCCGCCCATGGCCCCTCCGCCATACAACGCCGACGCGACGCCTTTGATCACTTCGACCCCGCCTAAATCGACCGGCGGGATTTGCAGCAACCCGAGGCCGCTGACCTGTTCGCCGAACAGCGGCAAACCGTCGGCGAGAAATCGCGTATATCGTCCCCGCATTCCCTGAATTCGGACGCTGGCGGCGCCGAGCGAGGGAGAGGTCGCCTGCACGCGCATTCCGCCCATCTCGTTCAACGTCATGACGATGTCGCCCGGCGTCATGAGCATCTTCTCTTCGATTTCTTCGCGCGACAGCACTTCGACGCGCATCGGTTCATCTTCGAGGCGTTTGTCGGTGCGTGTCGCTGACACGGTCACCCGCTCCTCGATCGCTGACTGGCGCTCGAGGTCGACCGGAATAGTTCTCATTTCGCCTGGCCGAAGCTGGAACGAGACGCTCGCGGGCGCGAGCCCTTCCTTGATGACGACAATCTCAATTGACCCTGGCGGGATGACCATCGTGACGTTGCCTTGGTCATCGGTCGCGTATGTCATGCCGCTGACCACAACCGAGGCGCGCGCGACGGGTACGCCCTGACTGCGAACCTCGACGCGGACGTTGCCGTTCTGGGCCTGCGCTGCATTCGAAAAAGGGAGCAACAGCGCGGCCGTCAGACAAATAGACGTGGCCGACATCCGCAGCATGTGACTAATGTCTGACGACCGTCGCGCGCGATATGTTCGGGCAAACATGTTGATCGACGCTCATCGATCCCTGACGATGAGCGGCCGTGTGGTTCATTGCAACCGGTTTCTTGACGGGCATCATCGGAGGCCTTTTTGGTGTGGGTGGGGGTGAGATCTTCGTTCCCATGCTCATCTATCTGTTTGGATTCTCGCAGCACAAGGCACAGGGGACGTCACTCGCGGTGCTGTTGCCCCCTATTGGCCTCCTGGCGGCGTTGCGATATTACCGCGCGGGGTATGTCGACTTTTCAGTCGCCCTTCTGATCGCGATCGGATTCTTCTTCGGTGCGTCCATCGGGGCGCTCGGCGCGACGCGTATAAACGCCGAGGTCCTTCGCCGGATATTCGGTGCGTTCCTGCTGATCATCGCGTTGCACATGGTCTTCGGCCGGCGCGAGTGAAGGGCCGGTAGCGTATCTAAACCAGTTCTCGGGTTGCTCCGGTGCTCGGGTGCTCAGGTTCTGGTTCGTAGGTGCTCGGGTTCCAAGGTGCTCGGGCGGTTCGGCGTAATGCACCGGCTGAACCCAAGAACCCAAGCACGGAACTCGAGCACTTGAGCACCCGAGCAACCTGAGAACCGCATTAGCCCGTGCGCTCCGGTTTTTACAGGAACAACCGGTGCCCTCCGCTCTGCAGATGGTTCATCGTCTGGACCGTCAGGAGCACGGTGAATTCCTGGCGGGCCTGATCCTCCGACACGGCGAGGCGCAGCTTCAGCTCGCGCGAGCGGGAGATCATGTCTTCGAGCACCTGGTCAATCGTGTACTGGTAGATGCCGGTCCAGCTCGCGACGATCCGGCGCACGGGCCGGCGATAGCGCGCGCGGCGCTCCCGGCCACCTGAGAATGAGAGCACTGAGGCATATACATACGCAGGCGTTCCGGCTTGACGACTAAATCAGTCGGCGATAGGCTAAGGACCTTGAGAATGAGACCGAGTCTCATTTAATCCCAAGCTGAGAGACTCGGGCTCCGAGATCAAACAAAAAGCCCGTCCGGTGCTGAAGACACCGGGCGGGCTGGTCGTCGAACGCCGGTCCAGACAGACCTTTTCACGCGCTCGCGCGCCTCAACGCGTCCGACTTCGTGCATTGTACGAAGTCGGACGTGTGGGCGCAACGAGCCTCGAGGTGCTCCCCGATGCTGCTGCGCCGCTTGCTCCTGCCGTTGGCTGCTCTGTTCCTTTTGGCTCTGTCGCCTCGTGCCACATTGGCACAATCCCAACCGGGATCGGGTGAAGTCCAGCCGCTGCGATTCTCGCTCCACGGGCACGCCCTAGACCCGACGCGTGCGCCCATTGCCGGCGCGCGCGTGACGGCCGTTCCGGAGGGAGGTGGCGCAGGTTCATCGGTCTTGTCTGATCAGAACGGCGACTTCACGTTGGTGCTCAATCCTGGCCGGTACACCATTGCGGTCATCGCGGACGGATTCGTGGCCGCATCGCAAGCGCTGAGCGTGCCGCAGACCGGCTCTGCGTCGCGCGCGTTCGTCCTGCAGGTGGCGGGGGTTCGCGAGACCGTGAATGTGAGCGCACCAGCGGGGTACCAGGTGCCGGTAATCACCAGCGGCACGAAGACGCCAACGCCGCTGCGCGACGTGCCGCAATCGGTCACGGTCGTCACCAAGGAGTTGATCCAGGATCAACTGATGCTGAGTCTCGCTGACGTCGTGCGCTATGTACCCGGCATCACCGCGCATCAAGGCGAGAACAATCGTGATCAGGTCATCATTCGCGGGAACAATTCGTCGGCGGATTTTTTCCTCGATGGCGTGCGCGACGATGTGCAGCACTACCGCGACCTGTACAACCTCGAGCGCGTGGAGGCGCTGAAGGGCCCCAACGCCATGATCTTTGGACGCGGCGGCGGTGGCGGCGTGATCAACCGCGTGAGCAAGGAGGCTGGGTTCATGCCGCTCCGCGAGTTCACGCTGTCCGGCGGCGCATTCAGCAGCAAACGGTTCGCGACCGATCTCAACACACCGCTCAGCGACATCGTCGCGTTCCGCGTCAACGCGATGTACGAACACTCCGGCAGTTTTAGGCAGTCTGTCACTCTGGAGCGGTACGGCGTCAATCCGACGCTCACGATCGCGCTGAGCCCGCGGACGAAGATCGGACTTGGCTACGAACACTTCCGCGACCACCGCGTGGCGGATCGGGGGATTCCGTCGTTTCAAGGCCGCCCCGCCGACACCGACATTTCCACGTACTTCGGCAATCCGGGCGACAGCCATGTGAGGGCCCGCGTCGATCTCGGTTCCGCAACCATCGAGCACCAGGCCGGCCACGTGAGCATTCACAACCGGACGTTGCTCGGCGACTATGAGCGCGGCTATCAGAATTTTGTGCCCGGGGCCGTGAACGTGGAGAAGACCCGAGTGGCGCTCTCCGCGTATAACAACGACACTCAGCGGCTCAACGTCTTCAATCAGACGGACGTCACCGTTGCGGTGTCGTCCGGCCGCATCCGGCACACGCTCGTGGCCGGCGCCGAAGTGGGCCGCCAGCTCACGGACAACGTTCGCAACACGGGCTATTTCAACAACATCGCGACGTCGATGCTGGCGCCCTATGCGAGCCCCACGACCAGCACCCCAGTGACGTTCCGGCAGAGCGCGACCGACGCGGACAATCATCTGCGGACCAACGTGGCTGCGGCCTACGGTCAGGACCAGCTCGAACTCTCGCGATTCGTGCAAGTGCTCACCGGCCTCCGCGTCGATGCGTTCGACCTCCGGTTTCACAACAATCGGACTGGAGACGACCTGGGCCGCATCGACCATCTGGTCTCACCACGCGCCGGCATCGTCATCAAGCCAGCGATACCGCTGTCGATCTACGGCAGCCATACGGTGTCCTATCTGCCCAGCTCGGGTGATCAATTCTCGTCGCTCACGACGATCACGGAGCAAGTCAAACCCGAGAAGTTCAGTAGCTACGAGCTGGGCGCCAAGTGGGACATCGAGCGCAATCTCTCATTGACGTCGGCGGTGTATCGGCTGGATCGGACGCACACGCGGGCAACGGATCCCACTGATCCGACGCGGATCGTCCAAACCGGAAGTCAGCGCACCAACGGGTACGAGCTCGGACTCAACGGGCGCATGACACCAGTCTGGCAAATCGCTGGAGGCTATGCCTATCAGGACGCGTTCGTGACCAGTGCAACTGCGGCCGCCAGAGCGGGCGCGCACGTCGCGCAGGTACCGCATCACACGCTCTCGCTGTGGAACACGTACCAGGTCCATCCGAAAGTCGGCGCCGGCCTGGGCATCGTGCATCGGACCGACATGTACGCCGCGATCGACAACACCGTGACACTGCCGGGATATGCCGACGTGGATGCGGCAGTGTATGTCTCGCTCACCAAGCGGATGCGTCTTCAGGCGAACGTCGAAAACCTGTTCGACCGAACGTATTACGTCAACGCGGACAGCAACACAAACATCTCGCCTGGCTCGCCGCGGGCGCTCCGGGTTGCGCTGACGGCACCATTCTGAGGGGGCGGGGCGGCCGTGTTGCGGAAGAGAAGACTATCAGTTATTGCCTTGATGCTGTTCGGCTGGGCGCAGACCGTCCACGGCCAAACTGTTCCTGGTGCGGCACCGCAGACCGGCGCGGAGCTGTACCACGCGGCGTGCGAGACCTGTCATGGTCCGGATGGCCAGGGCGCGCCGCGCAGTGTCGTCGGCTTCGACACCGCGCATGCCGGCATTGGTTCTCCGGGTGGTAAACCAGCACCAGATGACACTGGTCAAGGCCCCTGAAGAGGAATTGTCGAGACGCCTTCGCGTGCTTCACATCTTCACAGGAACAACCGGTGCCCTCCGCTCTGCAGATGGTTCATCGTCTGGACCGTCAGGAGCACGGTGAATTCCTGGCGGGCCTGATCCTCCGACACGGCGAGGCGCAGCTTCAGCTCGCGCGAGCGGGAGATCATGTCTTCGAGCACCTGGTCAATCGTGTACTGATAGATGCCGGTCCAGCTCGCGACGATCCGGCGCACGGGCCGGCGATAGCGCCCGATGAACTGCGCGGCCGTGATGTTGCCCGCGAACTCCGGCGCGTCGGAGAACAATCGCCGCAGGTCGCGGTCGTAGAAGTTCGGATACTCGAGGCCGTAGTGCCGCCGCTTCGTTCGGTAATGCTGTCGCAGCGTCTTGCGCAGCCGGCGCAGCGGATCGATTTCGCCGGGGTTGCTGAGGCGCGGCGCCCGGTTCCTGACCGAACGCATCAACGCGTCCATGCACTCGAGCTTCTTCGCGGCCGGCCAGCCCGAATAGCGCGGCCGCCACTCGCTGTTCGGCGTCAGCCAGACGGCGAATGTTTCCGCGAAGTCCTCGTCGGGATGGCTCTGCGCGTACCACGAGTCGAGATGCAGCACGAAGCTCTTGCTGTAGGGGCGTGGCGTATACGACTCCGGGTACGGCTTGGACGGCAAGCCGAAGATCGCGCGGCGCTGGCGGCGCAGCCGGAGCTTGAACGCGTTGTCGATCGCGTGGCCCGCCTCGTGCCGCAGGATGCGCATGCACCACTCGATCTCGCCCCCTTCGACTTCGAGCATCTGCGCCTCCTCGAGCCTGGCCAGACGCGGGTGGGCCATGTAAAACGGAATCGCGATCGCGGTGGCGCCGTCGGGCGTGAACCACTCGTCGGAGAGGTAGAAGTGCAGGGGCGCGCGCAGGCCGGCCTCGGCCAGCTCCCGCCGCAACTGCGTCGTGCGCTCGGCAAGCGTGTGCTCGATCTGCAGCGGCAGATCGCACATTCGCAGGTTCAGGAGCTCGTCGTCTGGGAGTGAGGCCCAATCGGCGGGCATCGGCAGGCGGGCCATCCTGACGATCTTATTAGCGTCCGCGGGATCTGGCCAGGAACGGCTAAACTGTCGCACGGAGGCAGCCTATGTCACGAGCCCGGCGGGGGACGGCGTTGACGGTGGCGGCCGAGGTTGGGGATGTCGACGCTGGCTATGGGACAGGATCGCGATCGGACGAAGATCGCCGACAAGTACAAGTGGAACCTCGCCCAGGTCTATCCTGACGACGCCGCGTGGCGTGCCGCCAAGGATCGAATCAGGCGCGAGCTTCCTGAGCTGCGCACGTATCACGGCACGCTCGGGTCGTCGGCGCGGGTGCTGGCCGATGCACTCGACGCGCTGTGGCGGCTCGACAAGGAGATCGCGCGCCTCTCCGCCTACGCGACCCTGCAGGCCGACCAGGACACGCGGCTCGCCGGACCGCAGGGCATGCAGCAGGAGATGCAGCAGCTTCATGCGGACTTCAAGGCACAGAGCGCGTACCTCGAACCGGAGCTGTTGCACGTCGGCGGCGCGACGCTGGACACGTTCCTCGCGTCGGAGCCGCGGCTGACGGTCTACGCGTTCCACCTTCACGACATCGCGCGCCGCGCGCCGCACACGCTGTCGGACGCCGAAGAAAAGATTCTCGCGGATGCGATTCCGCTTGCCGCATCCGGCTCGAACATCTACCACATTCTCTCGAATGCCGACTTTCCGTATCCGACGATCACGCTGAGCGACGGACGCACCGTCAAGGTGAATCAGGCCGGCTACGCGGAGCTGCGGACTATCCCGAACCGCAACGATCGGGAGCGCGCGATGTCGGCGTTCTTCGCCGCGCTCGGAACGTTCAGCCGCACGTTCGGCACGACGATGAACGCGAGTGTGCAGAAGGCGGACTTCCAGGCAAAGACGCGCAGGTATGCCTCTCATCTCGAGGCGTCGCTCGATGGCCCGAACATCCCCGTGTCGGTCTACACGCGCCTGATCGACGGCATCAACCGGAATCTTCCCGCGTTTCACCGCTGCCTCGAGCTGCGGAAGCGGATGATGGGGATCGCCGACGACCTGCACTACTACGATCTGTATGCGCCGCTCGTCTCGTCCGTGGAATTGAAATACACGCCCGAGGAGGCGGAACAGGAAGTCGTCCGCGCGGTTGCGCCGCTGGGAAGCGACTACGCACGTGTCGTGCAGCGCGCGTTCAACGAGCGGTGGATTGATGTCTTTCCGACCGAAGGCAAGCGATCGGGCGCCTACTCTGAAGGCAGCGCGTACGACGTGCATCCGTACATGCTGCTCAACTACCTGGGCCAGTACAACGACGTCAGCACGCTGGCGCACGAGCTGGGCCACTCGATGCACAGCTACTACTCGAACACGACGCAGCCCTACGCGCTCGCGAGCTATCCGATGTTTGTTGCGGAGGTCGCCTCGACGTTCAACGAGGCGTTGCTGATTGACCGGGTGCTGAAGGACACGAGGGACGATGCGACACGGCTGTCGCTGCTCGGCAACTACCTGGAGAACATCAAGGCCACGGTGTTCCGGCAGACGCAGTTCGCGGAGTTCGAGCTGCGGATGCACCAGGCCGCCGAGAAGGGGCAGCCAATCACTGGCGAGGTGCTCAGCACGCTCTACCTCGAGATCGTGCGCCGGTACTACGGCCACGACCAGGGTGTCTGCATCGTCGACGACTACGTCGCGAACGAGTGGAGCTACATCCCGCACCTCTACATCGGCTTCTACGTGTTTCAGTACGCGACGTCGTTCACGGCAGCGGAGGCGCTGTCCGAGAAGGTTCTGGCCGGCGACGAAGCGGCGAGAACGCGATACCTGACGTTCCTGGGAGCGGGAACGTCGAAGTATCCAATCGAGCTGTTGAAGGACGCGGGCGTCGACATGACGACCGATGAGCCGCTCGATCTGACGATTCAGAAGATGAATCGCGTGATGGACGAGATGGAGACGCTGCTGGCGAAACGATGATCAAAAAATCCCCTTGCCCAATGCCGACAGCGCGAGCTCGGCGCCGAGCTCGGCAGTCGTGTTGCGGATGTCGAGCGTCGGGTTGACCTCAACGAGGTCCAGCGCAACGAGCTGCCGCGAATCGGCGACCATCTCCATGATCATGTGCGCCTCGCGGTAGTCGAAGCCGCCCTTGACCGGAGTGCCGACGCCGGGTGCGACCGCCGGATCGCACACGTCCATGTCGAAGGAGACGTGAATGCCGGCGGTATCGCGCGCCGCGAGGCCGATGGCGCGCTCGGCCACGCGCGCGATGCCGTCGCGGTCGATATCCTTCATCGTGAAGACATGGATGCCTGACGCGCGGATCTGCTCCTTCTCGCGCTCATCGAGATTGCGGACGCCCACGAGCACGGTGTTCTGTGGCATCACCGAGGGGGACGATCCAATCGATGCAAGCTCGAGCGGCTCCCGGCCAAGCAGCGCCGCGAGCGGCATGCCGTGGACGTTCCCGCTCAGGGTCGTGTCGGGGGTATTCATGTCGCCGTGCGCATCGACCCAGATGAGGCCGAGCGGTTTCGACGCGGTCCGGCGCAGCCAGTCCGCGCTGGCGGCCACCGATCCCGCGGCAAGGCTGTGATCGCCGCCGAGGACGAGCGGCAGCGCGCCTTCGTCGAGCGACGCCAGCGCGAGGTCGTAGAGCTTCTGGCAGACCTTCGCGATGTCGCGGATATATTTCTTCTTCTTGTCGGCCGGGCGCTGTGTTTCGGGAATCGGTACCGGCAGGTCGCCCTTGTCGACGACGATCCGGCCGAGCGCGGCGATCTGATCGCGGATCCCAGCGATGCGGAATGCCGAGGGGCCCATGTCGACGCCGCGGCGTCCTGCGCCGAGGTCGAGAGGGACGCCGATCAGGTGGACGGGTTTCACCGCAGCTTGTACGACACCGACATGCCTTCGGAGCCGGGCGACACCACGGAGGTGAAGAGTCCCGGGTGCGTCTGGATCGTCTTGAGGAAGGGCTCCATCTCGGACGCCTTGTTCACCACGTTGTGCGCAAGGAACACGCCGCCGGGATCGAGGCGCGGGTACACCATGTCGAAGAAGCGCTTGTAGTCCGGTTTCCACGCGTCGAGAAAGACGAGATCGAAGGTGCCCTGCAGCTTCGGAATCTCGGCAAACGCGTCGCCGTGGATGACGCGCACGACGTCGGTCAGGCCCGCCTTCCGGATATTGTCGGCCGCTTCTTTGGCGCGCGGCGGGTCGAATTCGATCGACACCACGTGGCCATGCGATTCGCGCGCGCCGAGCCCGAGCCAGATGCCGCTGTAGCCGCTCGCAGCGCCGATCTCGAGCACCGACTTCGCGTTGCGCATCGCGACGAGCACGCGCAGGAAGCGGCCGTCTTCCTCCGACACCGCCAGCAGCCCTTTGTCGGCGGCCTTGATGCTCTTGAGGATCGTTTCGATCTGCGGGGTGAGCGCGCCTGGAGATTTCTGCTGCGCGACCCCGGGTACCACAAACAGCGCGAGCAACAAGGCAACCACGGAGAGACGCTTCATATGGTGTGAGATTAGACCACTCTTCGTGTTCTTCGTGGTTCAAAACGTCTTCGTGCTCTTCGTGGTTACGAATGCCGCTGCGCGCGCAGCCGTCTCGCGCGCGTCGGCGATGCAGTCCGGAATGCCGATCGCCCTGAAGCCGCTGCCCGTGACGAAGAGTCCCGGGATCGCGGCGAGGTGGGACTCGATGGCCGCCACCCGCTGGAGGTGGCCGACCTCGTATTGCGGGCTCTGGCGTGTCCAGCGGTACAACCGCGAGAAGAGCGGGGCACCCGTGATGTGCATGATCTCGCCAAGCGCCTCGCGCGCGCTGTCGACGAGCTCGGCGTCACTCTGCTCGAGGCGTTGTGGATCGCGGCCGCCGCCGAGAAATCCACGCAGCAGCACGTGATCGCCGGGCGCGCGATTCGGCCACTTCGAGGTGACCCACGTCGCTGCCAGCAACGGAGAGCGCTCGACGCGCGGCACGACGAACCCGGTGCCGCGCATCGGATGGTCGATCTGATCGCGCCTGTAGCCGAACGCGACGGTGGCCGTTGACGCGTAGGGCACCTCTTCGCACAAGGCCGCGAGCCTCGTGTGGACGGCGCGCAGCATTCCGCCCGCCGCGTACGCGGGAACGGCAAGGACGACCGTCCTCGCCCGCACGTGCCCGGCAGTGATGTCGAGGATGAATGTGCCCGCGTGCTGGAGACCGGTGACGCGCGTCGACAGGGCAATCGTTCCCGGCGCGAGCGCGGCGGCGAGGGCATCGACCAGCTCACCTACGCCTCGAGGCAACGAGACGAACGCACCCTGCGGAGACGGTCTCATCCGCAGCGCGCGAAACGAGCGGATGACGCTGCCGGACTGGCGTTCCGCCTCGACGAGACGCGGAAAGAGCGCGCGGATCGAAAGCCGATCCACGTCGCCCGCATGAATGCCGGCCAGGAGCGGCTCGGCGAGATAGTCAACCGCTTCTTCCCCGAACCGGCGGCGCACGAACGACGCGATCGATTCGTCCGCCTCACCGCCGCCGCGTGGCAGCAGCGCTTCGAGCGCCATTCGCGCTTTTCCGCCGATCGAAAAAAGGGAAGAGCTCGCGAGCGCGCTGACGCGCACGGGAAATCCGAGGAACGATCCCTCCGGGATTGGATGCAGGTACCCGTCGCGCAGCACGTACGCCGTGCGGGGCGTCAGCGTGGAGACGAGACGATCGGCGATCCCGAGCTCGCGGCACAGGCCGACGGCCGCGGGCTTCTGCACGAGCATCGAATCGGGGCCGCCGTCGATGACCCACCCGTCAAACCGATCGGTTCGAATGACACCGCCGGGACGGTCGGACGCTTCGAGAAGACGGACCGTCGCGCCGCGCCGCTGCAGCTCGTAGGCGGCTGTGAGGCCTGATATACCCCCGCCGACGACCAGAACATCGAACACAGAACTCACGTGAACCGAACCTGAAGACGAACAGAGAAGCGAGAACTCAGAAGCGTGAACGACACGGTCTCGCTAACGTATCTGACGAGAAGCGCGGTGCACGTACTGCGCCAGCATCTGCACGTTCTCGACCGCCGTCGACGGCAGGATGCCGTGCCCGAGATTGAAGATGTGTCCCGGGCGGCCCGCGACGCGCTCGAGAATGTCTTCCGCCTGGTCGAGCATCCGGCGTGGAGGGCCGAGCAGCAGCGTCGGGTCGAGATTCCCCTGCACCGCGCGATCGAAGCCGATCTGCTCCCACGCCTCGTCGATCGGCACGCGCCAGTCGACGCCGATCACGTCGCCGCCCGCTTCGCGCAGCTCGTCGAACATCGTCGCGGTGCCGGTGCCGAAGTGAATGGACGGCACCCGCCCGGCGACGGCCTGGAAGATCCGGTGCGAGTGGGGCAGCGCGAACTCGCGATAGTCGGCGGGGCTCAGCGTGCCGACCCACGAGTCGAACACCTGCACGACATCGACCCCTGCCTCAATCTGCGCAACGAGGTAGTCGGCGATCACGGTAGCGAATTTCTCGCAGAGCCGGTGCCATGCCTCGGGATGCCCGTACATCAGCGACTTCGTGCGCGCGAAGTTGTTCGAGTGTCCACCCTCGATCGCATACGACGCGAGCGTGAACGGCGCGCCCGCAAACCCGATGAGGGGCACGCGGCCGTTCAGCTCCCGCTGAATCTGTTCGATCGCCTCCAGCACGTGGCGGAGCGCCTCGCGCGGCTCGAAGACCTTCAGCCTGTCGATGTCCGACGGAGTTTCAATGGGGTGCTCGATCTGCGGACCTTCGCCCTTGACGAAATCAAATGGCAGCCCCATGGGCTCGAGCGGCAGCAGCAGATCGGAAAAGAGAATGGCCGCGTCGACCTCGATGCGCCGCACGGGCTGCAGCGTGACTTCCGTCGCGAGGTCGGGGGCGCGGCAGATCTCGAGAAGCGAGTGCCGCGCGCGAAGCGCGCGGTACTCCGACATGTAGCGCCCGGCCTGCCGCATGAACCACACGGGGGTCACGTCGACCGGTTCGCGCCGGCATGCTCTCATGAATCTGGAATTGGGAATCACGTGAGGGGTGCTGCCGGCTGCCCGCCGCCGGCTGCCGGCTAGTCTTGAACCGTGATGTTCAGGAGCTCGCGCGCGAGCGTCACCAGCTCTTCGAGCCAGAGCGGCTTATAGCGCAGCTCGGCGCCCAGCTCTGAAATCTCGTTGGACTGCGCGTCGTCCAGGTAGTAGTCACCGGTCACGATGGCAACCGGGGTGTTGGTCAGGCCGGGGATCGCGCGGATCGCACGCAGGAACTGGAGGCCGCTGGTGAGCGGCATCCGGAGGTCGAGGATCACGGCGTGGGGCCGGTGCGTCTGGGCCAGGCTCAATCCCTCGTCCGCCGACAGCGCCGACCACACCTCGTAGCCCTCGAGACGAAGCATCCGCGAAAACGTATCCGTGACGCTGACATCGTCGTCGACGATGAGAACGCGAGGGACAGACGAGCTGGGTTGTGGGGAGGCCACGACCCATTGTGCGGCTCGGCTTGAAGGTCGTCAAGGGAACTCGTGCTATATTCAGCGCCTTCGGCCGGCTCCCCACCCGGTTGTTACACGTATGTACACGCGTCGGAGGTTGTGTTGAGCCCAATCCTCGTGCGGCCTGTCCGCGAGCAGCTCGAGCACGACCGCATCATTCGCTTGCTGCAGGCGAAATATAAGAGAAAATTCGAGGTCGCGATCAACCCCGGCAATGATCAGTCGACACCGGTCGGCACGGGTCCGTTGCCGTGGTACCCCGACCTCGTGCTGCAGTCGAACGAGCGCGGACGAAAGCTCCTTGGGGTCGTCGAAGTCGAGACCTCTGAATCGGTCAACAACCTCGAGGCGATGTCGCAGTGGGCGACGTTCTCGCGCCTGCGCGTCCCGTTCCATCTCTACGCGCCCGTATCGATGATCGACGTGGCCCGGCGTCTCTGCCAGGACATGCAGATTACGGTTGCCGAGATCTGGGCGTACCACGTGCTTG
>JAHFUO010000166.1 GCA_023265015.1 Acidobacteriota bacterium
ACTGCCAACTGCCAACCGCCAACTGCCAACTGCCAACCGCCAACCGCCAACTGCCAACTGCCAACTGCCAACTGCCAACTGCTGGCTGCACGGTTTGCACAGCAACTTGACCACCCGCGTCCAAAGCCGGGCGCCGCGGCTTTACCATCCGGGTCAGATCGATGGAGCACCGTGGCGGCAACGTCTACCGGTTCGGTCCCTTCGAGCTTGACACGGCCGCGCGGAGCCTGACGCGCGGACGTGTGTCGATTGTCATTCCCGATCGCCATCTCCAGCTCCTGATCGTGCTCGTCTCGAACGATCGCCGGATCGCGTCCAAGGAACAGCTCCGCCTCGCCGTGTGGGGCGACACGCCGGTTGGCGACAGCACGATCGAGCGTGCGATTTGGGACGTGCGCAAGACGCTCGGCCGGCAGCCGGACAAGACGAAGTACATCGAAACGTTCGCACGTCAGGGCTACCGTTTCGCGGCGCCCGTGACGTGCGTCGGTCCGAGCCGGCCCGCGTTGGCGATGGAGGCGGTGCTGGCGCCGTCTCGCGCGATCGTGGACGGCCGGACGGCGCTGATGACGCTGGACGTGGCCTCGATCGCGCAGGCCGTTCCCATGCTCGAGGCCGCCGTACGCGCCATTCCAGACGAGGCGGCGCTGCACATTCAGCTCGCGATGGCGTATGCGATCCGCTTCGAGTCCACGCGTGAAGACGCGGCTCCAGACCGCGCCGCGCTCGGCCCTGCGATGGAGCACGCGCATGAAGGTGTTCGCCTGGCGCGCGCATCGGGCGAAGCGTGGAGCGCGCTGGCGTTCGTGCTGGCCGTCGCGGGCACCCGCCGCGACGCGATTGCGGCCGGGCAGCAGGCGGTCACGCTGGAGCCGGACAACTGGCGGCACTGGGTGCGTCTCGGGTATGTAAGCGCCGGGGAGGAGCGGCTTCGCGCGGTGCGGCGCGCCCTCGAGCTGTTTCACGACCTCGCGCTCGCGCACTGGCTGGCGGCGACCGTGTTCGTGGCGCGCCAGGCGTGTGGCGCCGCGCTGCAGCACCTCCGCGCCGGCTGCGCCGCGCAGGACGCGCAGCCGAATGACGGCGGAGCGCTGGCCGCCAACGGCTTGCACCTCCTGATTGGTCTCGTGCTCGCGGCGCAGGGCGATCTCGAAGGGGCGCTCGAGGAATGTCGCCGCGAGCTCGCGGCCGCGCCCAAGGGGCAGTTGTACGGGCGCGAGTGTTTCGCGAACACGTGGTACTCGATCGGCGCCGTGCGCCGACGCCTTGGTCGCCTCGACGAGGCGAGAGAGGCGTTTCACACGGCGCTGACGTACGTCCCAGGCCACGCCCGCACGAATGCTGTTCTCGCGGCGTGTGACGGCGCCGCCTGCGCGGCGGCTCCGTGTCCTGACCGCGATCCCGTGAACGCAGCGATTGTGACGGCCGTGTCGCTCGCGTGCGCGGACAGGCACGAGGACGCCGCGGCTGTCGTGCTCGCGGCGCTCGAGCACGCGGAGCCCGGATCTGCCGGATGGCAGCTTTCGATCGAGCCGGTGCTGAACGTCAGCGCGCGCCCGGACGTCTGGGCCAGGGCGCTCGCGGCCGTCCGGCACCGCGCCGGATAGTCCCTTTTAAAGCCGTTTTCAGTTTGCTGTTGCCAGTTGCCAGCGCGTTTTTGGTAATCGCGCGGAAAACCGACAACGAGCAACTGAAAACTGCGTCAGTCGATTCAAGGATTTTTCAACACTAATTCGAGATCTCGTTCAAGGACTTCCTGCGAGCGGCGCGCGAGGATACCGCTCAAGGAGGTTGGTATGAACACCAACATGATTCGGCAATACCAGGCGCTTGTTCGGGTCAAGAAGTTCGGGGAAACCTACGGTCATCTGTTTCCGAAATCGAGTGTGGGGGGAAAGGCGTTCGCGGCGGTGGCGGCGGCGGTCACGGAGCTGAGCGATCACTCCGTGACGAAGATGTCCACCGACCGCGCCGCCCTCAGCACGCGCGTCAGTGCGCGTGAGGCGCTGCGCAACGAGCTCGAGGCGATTGCCCGCACGGCGCGGCAGGTCGCGCTGAGCACGGAGGGGCTGGACGACAAGTTCCAGCTTCCGGACGGGCCGAACAACGAGGAGCTGATCACGGCCGGCCGGCTGTTCGGGCGCGACGTGGCGGCGTTCAAGGCGGAGTTCATCGCTCACGCGCTGCCGCAGACGTTCGTGGCGGACTTGTCGCGCGCGGTGGACAGGTTCGTGGAGGCGATGGACCAGCGCGACTCGGAGCGCGAGGGCAACACCGCCGCGAGGGCCGGCATCGAGGCCGTGCTCTCCACGGGCTTCGCCGACGTCCGGACGCTGGACGTGATCGTCGCCAACACGTTCAAGGATGACCCGGTGACGATGAAGGTGTGGAGGCAGGACCGGCGGGTGCGGTATCGGAACCGCGTGGCGAAGGCGGGGGCACCGGTGCCGGCGCCGAGCGCAGCGGTGGCGACGGACGCGGTGCCGGTTGCGGCAGGGAAGGAGTAGCCATGACGAAGCATGGTGACGTTCATGTCTTTCCGAACCTGCTTCACGGCGGCTGGAAGACGACGCAGGGGAAGCGGACGATCATGACCGGCCGCTCGCAGGCGCACTGCATCCAGGGCGGCATACGCATCGCGTTTCGGGATCACGTCGATCTCGTGATTCACGGGCGCGACGGCAGGATTCGATCGAAGGACAGCTACGGGAACGAGTCGCCCGCCATGGATACCGAGCATTGAGGTTCCGGTGTCCTGCGCTGCCGCACATCACTCGAAGCGACTCCGGCAGGCCTGTCACGCCTGCCGGAGTCGGAAAGCGCGTTTCCGGTACCTTGGCGTGGTCAAGGCCGATCGGAGTCACTCGCTGTGCTTCGAGTGTTTCCGGTCCCAGGTGAACCGCCTGCGCGCGTTGCGCCTCGG
>JAHFUO010000091.1 GCA_023265015.1 Acidobacteriota bacterium
GGTCCGCGATGCCCCGAACCCCCGCATCGCGGGACCCGCCCCACAATCCTCCGTACGTAGGCCGGGTTCCGCGGTGCCGAGTATCGGAGCGCCGCGGACCCGGCGTCAGCCTATAATCCGGGCACTTCCGCTTCCGACATGTCATTGACGACCGGCGCACGCCTCGGGTCGTACGAGATCCTGTCCCTTCTGGGCAAAGGCGGGATGGGTGAAGTGTGGCGGGCGCGCGATACGAAGCTTCGTCGAGACGTCGCGATCAAGGTCATCGCCGCCAGCTTCGCACGCGATCCCGAGCGCCTTGCGCGCTTCGAGCGCGAGGCGCAGGTCCTCGCGAGCCTCAATCATCCGCACATCGGCGGCATTCACGGCCTCGATGAAGCCGATGGCACCCAGTTCCTCGTGTTGGAGCTCGTCGAGGGAGATACGCTCGCGGACCGCATCGCGCGCGGGCCGATTCCGCTGGACGAAGCGATTCCGATCGCGAGCCAGATCGCCGAGGCGCTCGAAGCTGCTCACGAGCAGGGCATCATCCACCGCGATCTCAAGCCAGCGAACGTGAAGCTGACGCCGGACGGGGTCGTGAAGGTCCTCGACTTCGGGCTCGCGAAGTTCGCGGATGTAGGGCGGGTTCCGCGAAGCGGACCCGCCGCGGCGGCGGGACAGGACGCAGCCGATCTCTCCATGTCACCGACGATCACCAACGCCGCGATGATGACGGACGTCGGTGTGTTGCTCGGCACCGCCGCGTACATGGCGCCGGAGCAGGCCAAGGGTCGTCCCGCCGACAAGCGGAGCGACGTCTGGGCGTTCGGGTGCGTGCTCTACGAAATGCTGACGGCGAAGCGCGCGTTCGAGGGTGAGGATGTTTCGGATACGCTCGCTGCGGTCCTGCGGGGCGAGCCCGACTGGAACGCGCTGCCTGCGAACATCCCGCCCGCCCTCGCCACTCTTCTCAAAGACTGCTTGAAGCGGGATCGACGTCAGCGGATCGGTGACATCGCGGCCGCCCGGTTCGTGCTGACTGAATACGACAAGCTGACGCCGACCGGCTCGTTGGTGGCGCCCCAGCCGCTTCCGCTGCCGCGAGCACCGCTGTGGCGGCGTGCGATCGTTCCTGCTGCCACGCTGACCGTCGGCGGCATGGTCGCCGGTGCGTCAGTGTGGTTTGCCACACGTCCAGCGCCGCCGCGCGTGTCGCGGCTGACGGTCACGATGCCTTCGACCGCCGCGCTGAGCATGAATGGCATCGATCGGGATCTCGCGATGACACCTGACGGGTCGCGGATCGTCTACACCGCCAACAACGGAACCCAGCTGTTTGTCCGGACGCTCGATGCACTCGAGCCTGTGGCGATCTTCAAGGGCGCCCCGCGCGCGCCCATTGTCTCGCCCGATGGGCAATGGGTGGGATTCGTCGACGGCACCACGACTTTGAAGAAAGTTGCCATCACCGGTGGGCCGGCTGTCACTGTCGCGCAGCTTGATGCCGCCTCGCGCGGCGCGACGTGGGCGCCAGACGATACCATCATCTTTGCGACGTCGAACGTGACGACTGGCCTGCAACGGGTGCCGGCCTCGGGCGGCACCGCCACGGTATTGACCCGCCCCGATCGCGGTCAGGGCGAAGCCGATCATCTGTGGCCGCAGATGCTACCCGGCGGACGGGCCGTCCTCTTTACCATCACCGCCCTGAGCGGCGGCCTCGACGCCGCGCAAGTCGCCGTGCTCGATCTGCGGACCGGCACACGGAAAGTGCTCGTCCGTGGTGGGAGCGACGCGCGGTACGTGTCGGGCTATCTGGTGTACGCGGCGGCCGGGACGTTGCGCGCCGTCGCATTCGATCCCGCCAGTCTCGAAACGCGCGGCACGCCGGTGCCGGTTGCCCCTCAGGTCGTGACGAACATTCTCGGTGGCGCCGACACGTCAGTCGCCGCAGATGGCACCTTCGCCTACGTGTCAGGCGGTGCGGGAGGCGCAACACGGACGCTGACGTGGGTCGATCGGCAGGGTCGCGAGACGGCGCTTCCGGCTCCGAATCGTGCTTACGTGTATCCGCGAATCTCGCCCGACGGTTCGCGCCTCGCGCTGGGCCTGCTGGACCAGGACATCGACATCTGGTTATGGGACCTGGCGCGAATGACGTTTACCCGAGCGACGTTCGACCCCGCAGTAGATCTCCATCATGTCTGGACGCCCGACGGCCGGCGGTTGGTTTTCAGTTCGGAGCGCGCCGGCTCGCGCAACGTGTTCGTCCAGGCGGCGGACGGGACGGGGACGGTCGAGCGCCTGACTCAAAGTCCGAATATCCAGGATGTGTCGGGGATGGTGCCCGACGGCACCGCGATCATCTTTACCGAAACGGCGCCAATGACCGGCCTGGATGTGATGCAGCTTTCGTTGGACGCGGCGCATCGGGTCACGCCGCTGGTGCGCACGTCCTTCAACGAACGCAATGGCGTCGTGTCTCCCGATGGGCGATGGCTCACGTATGAGGCGAACGATTCCGGGCAGCTCGAGATTTACGTGCGGCCGTACCCGGACGTGAACAGCGGACATTGGCAGGTATCCACCGGCGGTGGCACGCGACCGCTGTGGGCTCGCAGCGGGCAGGAGCTGTTCTATCTGGCGCCGTCCGGTGCGCTGATGCGCGTCGGCGTGGAGCGAGGACCGACATGGTCATCCACTCCGCCGACGTTGCTGATCAAAGAAGGCTACTTCACCGTACCAGGCGGCAATACCGGGCGTACATACGACATCTCGCCGGACGGCCAGCGGTTCCTGATGATCAAGGAAGGTGGCTCAGGCACGGATGTCGCGCCGCCCCAGATCGTCGTCATCCAGAACTGGGGCGAGGAGCTGAAGCGGCTGGTGAAGTAGGCCGGGTCCCGCCGGCGTGAGGATCACGCGCCGGCGGACCCGGCATCAGAGCCCGGCGGGTCCGCGACGCATGGATACCGCGGCGTCGCGGAACCCGCCCCACGTACGGCGGACCCGGCATCAGAGCAGGCTGTCCATCAATTGTTCGAGCGTCCAGAGGTCCGAGCCTGCAGACGGATAATCCTCAACAGCGCGCGCCAGCCCGGCGCGCACGGGATTCTCGATGATGTAGCGCGCGACGACCCGCGCGTCATCCTCAGCCCGCAGAACGCGATCGTAATAACCTTCCTGCCACAGCGGGTAGCGGCGTCTGGCGGGTCCGCGATGCGATGGCACCCGTCGCATCACGGGACCCGCCCCACGTACGCGACTCGAACAGGCCTGACTGGAGCTTTGTTTCAGGCTCTTGATCAACCTTCGGAAGTCGGCGGTGTCGGACATTCCCTCAACGAGCAGATGCACGTGATCCGGCATCAGGCAGTACGCAAGGATTGCGAACTTCTTTCTTCGACACGTACGCCGGAATTGCGACACGACGGCCTGCGCGATCGCGTGGTCGCTGAACACATCGCGACGATCGAACGTGCAAAACGTCACGAAATAACGGTAGGTACCGAGATAGCTGAACCCGCGGATCCGAGGCGGACGCGACATCGCAACGCGATGCTTCGCAATCCGTAGGCCGGGTTCCGCCGCGCGAATGATCGATGCGCGGCGGACCCGGCATCATAGCCGGCGGGTCCGGGACGCCTTGCTACACCCGCGTCCCGGAACCCGCCCCACGTACCTCCGGCGGGTCCGCGATGCCCCGAACCCCCGCATCGCGGGACCCGCCCCACGTACTTCCGGCGGGTCCGCGACGCTGGAACCTCCGCGTCGCGGAACCCGCCCTACTCCAATCGTGCGAGTTCCAGAATGACCTTGGCCATTCCCGAGTAATCTTCTTCGCCCGCGCCAGCCGCCATCCGCGCGCTGATCTCCTGCTGCGCCACCGCGAGGACTGGCGCCGGGACCTGGTGTTCCACCAGCGTGGACGAGGCGATCTTCAGATCCTTGGCAAACAGCTTCGTCTTGAACCCCGGCTTATAGTTTCCCTTCAAGATCCGCTCGCCGTGCACTTCGAGGACACGGCTTGCCGCGAAGCCTCCGAGCAGCGCGTCGCGCACCTTCGCGGCATCGATGCCCGACTTCTTGGCGAGCGCGAACGCCTCGGCGACGACGGCAAGAGTCCCTGCAATCACCATCTGGTTGCAGACCTTGCAGAGCTGCCCGGCGCCCGCCTCGCCTATCCTCACGACTTTTTCAGGGTTCCCCATCACGTCGAGGATCGGCCTCACCTTCTCGAACGCATCGGCATCGCCGCCGACCATGATCGACAGCGTCCCGCTGACCGCGCCGATCTCGCCGCCGCTCACCGGCGCATCGAGCATCTGCGCGCCGAGCGACTTCGCGCGCGCCGCGACCCGGCGCGCCACGCCCGGAGCGATGCTGCTGTTATCGATGATGATCGTCCCGCGTTGCAGCGCGCTGAAGACGCCGTTGGGTCCTTCGAGCACCTGCTCGACGTCCGGCGAGTCAGGCACCATGATGATGATGCGCGTCGCGCTCCGCGCGATCTCCGCCGGGGATTCCGCGCGCGTCGCGCCGAGCGCCACCAGCCCGTCCACCGGCTGCGGGCTCCGGCTGTGCACGACGAGGCGATAACCGGCCTTCAGCAGATTGGTCGCCATGGGGCGACCCATGAGGCCAAGTCCGATGAAGCCGATTGTCTCAGGCATGCGCGGAGTATAGTTCGACCATGTTCATTGTGCTCGTGCAGGTGCAGGTCAAGCCGGAGCTGCTTGACGAGTTCACACCCGCGATTCTCAACAACGCCGCGCGATCGGTCGAGCGCGATCCAGGATGCCGTCGCTTCGACGTGTTGCAGCGGGAAGATGATCGCACGAAGTGGGCGTTCTACGAGGTGTACGACAACGAGAACGCCTGGGTACAGCATCGCAACTCCGCGCACTTTCTCGAGTTCAAAGCCGTCGCGGATCGCGCGCTCATCTCGCGCGATGTGACAAAGCTGACGGGCGTTAATGTGAAGTCATGATCTGATCGGCGGGTCCGCTTCGCGGGACCCGCCCTACGTACTCCCATCACCGTACTCTCCATCGCCGTAGGCCGGGTCCCGTCGCGTCAAATGATCCGGACGCGGCGGACCCGGCATGTCAGGCATCTGCCCAAGCGCGACGCAGAAACCTCACACTTTGCCTTATAATGCCGCGGAGAGGTTCTTCTCGCGATCAACCGATAAACCTTAGGCAGGCCTGATGTTCGAACGCTACACAGAAAGGGCGCGACGGGTTTTGTTCTTCGCCCGTTACGAGGCCAGCCAGCTCGGCAGCATCTCCATTGAGACCGAGCATCTCCTCCTCGGCCTGATCCGCGAAGGCAAAGGGTTGACGAGCCGGATCTTCGCGCGCTCGCACCTCTCCCTCGAGAACATCCGCAAGGAAATCGAAGGGCGCACCGTGTTCCGCGAGAAGGTCTCGACCTCGGTCGAGATCCCGTTCAGCGCGGAAACCAAGCGCGTCCTGCAATTTGCCGCCGAAGAAGCCGACCGGCTGCTGCACAACTACATCGGCACCGAGCACCTCCTGCTCGGCATCCTCCGCGAAGAACGGTCCGTGGCCGCCTCGATCCTCATGGAGAAGGGGATGCGCCTCCACACCGTCCGCGAGGACATCGTCCAGCTCCTCAACGAGAAGACGACGCTGACGCGGGTGAAGGAAACGCCGCTGCTCGCGGAATTCAGCCGCGACCTCACGGAAGCGGCGATGAAGAACATGCTCGATCCGCTGGTCGGCCGCGACTACGAGCTCGAGCGCGTGCAGCAGGTGCTCTGCCGCCGCACCAAGAACAACGCGGTGCTGATTGGCGAGCCTGGCGTGGGCAAGACCGCGATCGTCGAAGGGCTGGCGCAGAAGATCGTCTACGGCGACGTGCCGCACTTCCTCGCCGACAAGCGGATCCTCGCGCTGGACATCTCGCTGATCGTCGCGGGCACGAAGTACCGCGGCCAGTTCGAGGAGCGGCTCAAGGCGATCATGAAGGAGCTCACCGAGAACCCGAACATCATCGTGTTCATCGACGAGCTGCACACGCTCGTCGGCGCGGGCTCCGCCGAAGGATCGCTCGACGCCGCGAACATCCTCAAGCCGGCGCTGTCACGCGGCGAGATCCGCTGCATCGGCGCGACGACGCCCGCCGAGTACCGGAAGTACATCGAGAAGGACCGGTCGCTCGAGCGCCGCTTCCAGGCGATCAAGGTCGATCCGCCCGCCGAGAAGGAGACCATCGAGATCCTGCTGGGCGTGAAGGATCGGTACGAGCAGTTCCACCACGTCGAGTACACGCGGGAAGCGCTCGAGGCGGCCGTCTACCAGTCGAGCCGCTACATCACCGATCGGTTCCTGCCGGACAAGGCGATCGATCTCGTGGACGAGGCCGGCGCCCGCGCCAAGCTGAAGGAAGCGGGCTACAGCGAGGAATTCGGCGAGATCAACAAGAGCATCCGCGTGGCCGTCGAGCAGATGGAGACCGCGGTGTCGCAGAAGGATTTCGAGAAGGCGCAGTTCTACCGCGAGCAGGAAGTGTCGGCGCGCGAGAACCTGCAGTTCGTCCGCGAGAAGTTCGACGTGAAGTCGAGCGCGCGCAGGGTCGTGGTCTCCAAGGGCGACATCGACGAGGTCGTGTCGAAATGGACCGGCGTGCCGATCGCCTCGATCAACCAGGACGAAGGCGACAAGCTGCTCCGCATGGAGGCCGACCTGCACAAGCGCGTGATCAGCCAGGAGATTGCGATCTCCGCGATCTCGCGCGCGATCCGCCGCTCGCGCGCCGGGCTCAAGAACCCGAATCGCCCGGTGGGGAGCTTCATCTTCCTCGGGCCGACCGGCGTCGGCAAGACCGAGCTCGCCCGGGCGCTCGCCAACTTCCTCTTCGGCAGCGACCATGCGCTCATCCGCTTCGACATGTCCGAGTACATGGAGAAGCACTCGGTGTCGAAGCTGATTGGGTCGCCTCCCGGGTACGTCGGGCACGAAGAGGGCGGTCAGCTCACCGAGAAGGTGAAGCGCAACCCGTACTCGGTCGTGCTGCTCGACGAGATCGAGAAGGCGCACCCCGACATCTTCAACATCCTGCTGCAGGTGTTCGAGGACGGCCACCTCACCGACGGCCTCGGCAACCGCGTGAACTTCAAGAACGCGATCATCATCATGACCTCGAACATCGGCGCGCGCTTCATCCAGAAGAAGGCGTCGCTCGGGTTCCAGGCCAGCGATGCGGGCGCGATCGACAAGAACGTGAACGACATGGTGCTCGGCGAGGTGAAGCGCACCTTCAACCCCGAGTTCATCAACCGCATCGACGAGATCATCGTGTTCGAGGCGCTCACCGACGACGACCTGCGGCGGATCATGTCGCTGCTGGTCGAGCAGCTGAACCTCAACCTCGCCGACCGGCGCATGAAGGTGAACATCGCCCCCGAGGTGGTCGACTGGATCATCGAGATCACGTGCAAGGACCGGTCGTACGGCGCGCGGCCGCTGCGCCGGGCGATCCAGCGCTACGTCGAGGATCCGCTCTCGGAGGAGCTGATTCGCGGCAATCTCCGCGACGGCGATATCGAGGTCTATCTCGAGGGCGGGCAGCTCGCGTATCGGCCCGCCGGCGAGCTCACGGCCGGTCGGAGGCTCTCTTGAGCCCGAGACAATAACCGTCTGGCCCGGCCACGGACCCGCCCGGACCGTCTTAGTTTCCCAGAAGATCCTGTAAACTAAAGCGTTTCGGAATTCCATTGATGCAGAAGCCGTTCGCCCGATCGCTGGCGTCCGCGGCGCTCCTCGCCGCGGTGTCCTCGACCTCCGCGTTCGCCCAGGCGCAGAACCCCGCCGCCGCGAACAGCAATCCGACGACCGTCTGCGGGTTGCCGATCCCGCCGCCCGCCGCGCTGCCGCCGGCCGGATCCGACCCCGTCGTCTACCTGCTCGTTCCGTGCTTCGCGAAGCAGGGCGGATCCCCGGTCGTCGAGCCTGAAACCTACCTCTATTACATCCAGCTTCGTCCCAGCCTGCCCTCGCAGAACGTGTGGGTCCCGTACGACGCGAAGGCACAGCAGACGGCGGCGGACGACTTCAAGCGCCTCTGGGCGACGAACTTTCTCGACGACCTGTCCATCGAAGTCAACGACTTCCTGTTCCCGAACGGCGTCGTCGGGAAGATCGTGCTCTACGACATGGAGGAGCGCGAGCGCGTGAAGGTCGTGGATTACCAGGGCTCGAAGAACATCGATCGCACGAAGATCGCCGAGCAGCTGAAGGAGAAGGGGATCGAGCTGCGGCTTGATTCGTTCCTCGATGAGAACGTTCTCCACCGCGTCGACACGGTCCTTCACGGGATGATGGCGGAGAAGGGATTCACCAACGCGGAGATCTCCCACAAGGTCACTGCCGTGGCCGGCGGCCCGAAGCTCGTGAACGTGACGTTCACGATCGGCGAAGGTCCAAAGCTGCGCATCCGCAACATCGAGTTCACCGGCAACCAGGCCTTCAGCGACCGCGCGCTGGCGCGCAAGATGAAGGACAACAAGTCCAAAAAGGGGATCATTTCCATCTTCAGGAGCGCGACGTACAAGGAAGACAAGTACGAAGACGACGCGGAGAAGGTGTCGGCGTTCTATCGCGAGAAGGGCTACGTCCGCGCGCGCGTGGGCAACCCCGAGGTGAAAGTCCTCTCGGACGAGAAGGGCGGCAAGACGCGCTGGATCCAGCTTCGCATTCCCGTCACCGAGGGACAGCGGTATCACGTCGGCACGTTCGCCTTCGACGGCAACACGGTCGTGAAAAGCGAAGCGCTGCGCCCGATGTTCAAGATCAAGTCGGGCGACTGGTACAGCGAGAAGGGCGTCCGCGACGGGCTGAAGAAGGCGCAGGAAGCGTACGGCGCCGGCGGCTACATGGAGTTCACCGGCTTCCCGGACCTGAACCCGAAAGATGACGGCGTCACGCCCGACGCCACCGATGGCGCCGCGGCCCCCGCGGCGGCCAGGCCGGCGGACCCGGCGCCTGCCGGCACCGCTCGCCTCATGCCGACGGTCGACGTGACCATGCGGCTGCAGGAGGGCAAGCAGTACTTCGTCAACCGCATCGTGTTCGTCGGCAACAACACGACGCGCGACAACGTCATCCGCCGCGAGATGCGGCTGGTCGAAGGTTCGGTCTTCAACACCGAGTCGCTGAAGTACAGCATCCGGCGGCTGAACCAGCTCGGCTACTTCAAGAACCTCGAAGGCAACGACAAGGACATGAAGGTCGATAAGACCGCCGGCCGCGACAACGCGGTCGACGTCACGCTGCGGCTCGAGGAACAGAACCGCAACCAGGTGACGTTCGGCGCCGGCGTGTCGCAGTACGAGGGGTTCTTCGGCCAGCTCTCGTTCCAGACGGCGAACTTCCTCGGCCGTGGCGAGAGCCTGACGGCGTCGGCGCAGGCCGGGTCGCGGTCGCAGAACTACCAGATCTCGTTCACCGAGCCGTTCCTGTTCGATCGGAATCTCACCGGCGGTGTCGACATCTACAGGCGCTCCCTGCAGTACATCGGCTACTACACGCAGAAGTCCACCGGCGGGAACATCACGTTCGGGTTCCCCGTGGCCGATTTCAGCCGCATGTTCATCAACTACTCGTATGAGTCGGTCGGCGTGGCCGATCTCAACGAGGCGCTCCTCGATCCGTCGTGCATAGTCTCATCGAGTGGCTGCAGCATCATCAACGTCAGGGACCTGTCGAAGATCAGTCCGACGGCGATCGAGTCGCTGCGCCGCAATCCGTTCCTCTTCGACTCGTACCTGATTGGATCGAAGGGCAACCGGACGATCAGCAAGATCTCGCCGAGCTACGTGTTCAACACGATCGACAATCCGATCTTCCCGGCCAACGGCAAGCGGCTGACGCTGGCGATGGACGTCGGCGGTCTCGGCGGGAATACGAGCTATTTGAAGCCGACGCTCGAAGGCATCTGGTATCACCCGCGCACGGCGAGGATGTCGTTCGGGGGACGGGCGCAGTTCCAGTACATCGAGCCGTACCGGGGAACCACGAACCTGCCCGTGTTCGAGCGGCTCTTCCTCGGCGGCGAATACAGCGTGCGCGGGTACGACATCCGGTCGATCGGACCGACCGTGCCGGACTCGCAGATCGTCCTCGGCGGCAACAAGAGCCTGCTGTTCAACGGCGAGTATCTGATCACGGTTGCCGGCCCGGTGCGACTCGTGCTGTTCTACGACGCGGGCCAGGTGCGTGACTTCGGTCAGAGGTTCGGGTGGAAGGAAGATCTGACGACGCAGGTCTTCCCGCCGCCACCGCTGCTGTTCGATCCGTTCTCTGCGCAGCTCGGCGGCCTCGAGGATCCGAACGCGCCGGGCATCCACACCGAGAAGATCGGCCGGACAAGCGCGTTCAAGACGTCGACAGGCGCCGAGATCCGGTTCTTCATGCCGGTCCTGAACGTGCCGTTCCGTCTGATCTTCGCGGCCAATCCCCAGCGCGGCGGCGTGCTGAACAACACGCTGCTGCCGGCGAAGGCGTTCACCTTCAAGTTCGCCGTGGGTTCAACGTTCTAGGAGACCTCATGTCACGCCGGTCCTGCCGATCGCTGCTGCTGGTTCCCGTGCTGGGACTGGCCGCGGCGTGCGGCGGCAGCAACAACACGACCACTCCGACGGGGCCGTCGGCGCCTCCGACGCCCATCACCCTCACGTTTTCAGGCACGCTCACGCGCAATGCGGCGTACACCCACCCGTTTTCGGTCACCGATGCCGGGGACGTCAGCGTCTTCCTGATCACGAGCGCCGACACAAAGGACGCCAGCAACAACGCCATCCCGCTCGGGGTGAGCCTCGGGACGTGGAACGGCGCCAGCTGCGCCATCGTGATTGCCAACGACAAGGTATCGCCCGGGTCGTACATCAGCGGCCGCGCGACCGCCGCCGGAAACCTCTGTGTCCGCGTGTACGATGTCGGTTTTGTGCCGGGGTCCGCGACCTACGAGCTCTTGATTGACCATTATTAAGGATGGAATCGGGTTAGAATCTTGAGCTTTCCGTACTAGACGAAAGGATTCACCGTAATGAGAGCTCTTGCCGTTGCCGCGGCGCTCAGCATGCTGCTGGCGGCCGCCCCGACTTTCGCTCAGGCGCCGGCGCCGGCGCCGGCCCAGA
Organism: Acidobacteriota bacterium; assembly: GCA_023265015.1. GTDB lineage: Bacteria > Acidobacteriota > Vicinamibacteria > Vicinamibacterales > UBA2999 > Gp6-AA40. The sequence continues at coordinate 11,144 of JAHFUO010000091.1, forward strand.
CCCAGCAGGCCGCGGCCCCCGAGCCGGCGCTTCCCGCCGGGGCGAAGTACGCCTTCGTCAACATCCAGCGCATCGCCGCCGAATCCGCGCAGGGGAAGGTGTTGAGCGCGCGGGTGCAGGCGATGAACAACCAGAAACTGACCGAGCTGAACGACAAGAACAAAGCGCTCCAGGCAGCGCAGCAGAAGCTCGATTCTGGTGCCAGCGTGCTGAGCGATACCGCCCGCGCGCAGCTCGAAAAGGACATCGAGCGGCAGCAGACCGACATCCAGCGCTTCACCGACGACGCGCAGAAGGACGTCCAGGATCTGCAGAACGAGCTGCAGGCCGAGTTCCAGCAGAAGCTTGGCCCGGTCATCCAGCAGGTCGCGCAGGAGAAGAAGCTCGAGATCCTGTTCAGCGCGCTCGACGCGGGAATCATCTGGGCCGACGCCGGCCTGGATCTGACCACCGAGGTGATTC
>JAHFUO010000092.1 GCA_023265015.1 Acidobacteriota bacterium
CCCCACGTCCATCCCGCCAGCCACCCGCGCCGGCCGTCCTCGACCGCCAACGGCGCCACGGCCGCGAGATGATCCGGGCCTGACAGCACGTGAAAGAGCCCCGCAAGCGCCCCGGTTAAGGCAATTAGCATCGTGAGAAGTACCTCGTCTCTGTCTTCCGATCCCCGATCCCCGATCCCCGATCCCTTATTTAGGTGCCATTCTAATCGCACCGTCGAGGCGAATGACTTCGCCGTTGAGCATCTCGTTTTCAAAGATGTGACGGACGAGCGCGGCGTACTCGGCGGGCCGCCCGAGCCGCGAGGGAAACGGGACCTGCTGTCCCAGCGACTCGCGCACCGCCTCGGGCAGCGCCGCCAGCATCGGCGTGTCGAAGATGCCGGGCGCGATCGTCATCACGCGGATCCCGAAGCGCGCGAGCTCGCGCGCGATCGGCAGCGTCATGCTGACGACGCCCCCCTTGGAGGCGGAGTAGGCAGCCTGGCCGATCTGTCCATCGTATGCGGCGACCGACGCCGTGTTGACGATCACGCCGCGCTCGCCGGCTTCGTTCGGCTGGTTGTTCTGCATCGCGGCGGCAGCCAGGCGGATGGCGTTGAACGTGCCGATCAGATTGATCTGGATGACGCGCGCGAACTGATCGAGCGGCATTGGGCCGTCACGGCCGACCACGCGCGCGGCGGGGCCGATGCCCGCGGCGTTGACGACGCCGGTCAGCGCGCCGAATGCCTTGATCGCCGTCGAGACCGCCTGCTGGACGTCCTGCTCGCTCGTGACGTCGGTCTTGACGAGCCGTGCGCTGCCGCCGAGTCGAGCCGCCGCAGCCTTGCCGGCGACGTCATTGATGTCAGCGATGACCACGCGCCCGCCGGCGGCCACGATCATCTCCGCCGTGGCACAGCCAAGGCCGGACGCTCCGCCCGTCACGAGCACGATCTGGTTCTGCAAACGCATTTGGAGGATTTAACCACGAAGGACGCGAAGAACACGAAGGAGAACCCGGACAAAAAAAGCCGGCGGCCCGAAGACCGCCGGCTTTTCGAATCCCGAGTCCCGAATCCCGAATCCCTAAACCGTCGGCTTGTGCACGACCTCGGCGACGTCCTGCTTCCTCTTCCTGCCGCCGAGCCCCTGGATCTGCAGCGTCGGCTGCTCCTTGAGCACTTCCTGGCGGTAGAGGCGCTCCATCTCCTGGTGCTTGCGGAGCTCCTCGGGCGACGTCTGCGCCTTCTTGCGCGCCGCGAGCTTCTCCTCGCGCGCGTTCTTGGCGATGCCGAGATCGTCGAGATCGGTCTGCTTGCCCTTGGCGACCGCCTCGGCGTTCAGCACGAGGGTCGTCTCGCCGGCCGTCAACGGCACCGCCTTGCCGCCGGCGAAGATCTCGTGCCGGCCGTGCTCCTCGTACCACTTCGTGAGCGTCGCCGTCATGTGCATCTTCTCGATGATGTTCCGCCAGCCGATGCCGGTGTTGTAGGCGCAGAAGGAAATCTCGCCCTGCTGCGTCGCATACGGGATGATGCACATCTCGGTGCGCCGGAAGTCGTAGTTGAACAGATCCTGGAACCACATGCCCGCGATGAACAGGAAGTTCCAGCGGTCGCCGCGCCGCTTCTCGATGTCCGACATCGTCCGATCGCCGCTCACCTTGCCGTAATTTTTCCCGGTGGCGCCGAACGTCTTGTCGAACTTCTTCATCAAATCCATGATGCGGAAGTGGGTCGGCGCCTTGAACGGGTCGTAATTGCGCATCAGCGCGAGCGCCATGCCCGCCACTGACAGGAACCTGCCGCGCGCGGCGTCGTTGACCTGCGCGACGTCCTTCGCCAGCTGGTCGGCTTTGAGGAACGCTGTCACGGGGACCGCTTCCTTCGTTTCCTTGTCGATCATCACCGCCATGCCGATGCCGCAGTTCGGGTGGCAGCCGCACGTGAGCTGTCCCCACTCGCGATCCGGCCCGTGGACGACGTCCGCCCAGTCGGTGAAGGTGGACATGAAGGAGATCGGGAACCAGTCGCGGATCGGCTCGCCGATGCCGGTCTGGTTCTTCACATCGTGCGCGAGGTGCGACAGCGTGTAGCGCTGCGCCGCGCGGCGCTCCGGCGTGATCTCCTCGTCGCGGCCGGTGAACGACACCGGCTGGAACGAGAGGAAGTTGATCCGCTTCGGGTTGTCGAGCGCGAACTCGATGACGCGGCCGACCTGCTCGTTGTTGACGCCGTTGACGATCGTGATGACCGGCACGATGTCGACGCCCGCCTGGTAGAGGTTCTCGATCGCGCGGAGCTTCACGTCGAAGAGATTGCCGACGCGGCGATGCGAGTTCGCGGCGTTGCCGATGCCGTCAAACTGCAGGTACGCGTAGCGCAGGCCCGCTTCGGCCGCCGCCTTCGCGAACTCGGGGCTCTTGGCGAACTCGATGCCGTTGGTGGCGGCCTGCACGCTGTTGTACCCGACCTTGCGCGCGTAGCGGACCGCATCCAGGAAGTACGGCGACATCGTCGGCTCGCCGCCAGAGAACTGCACCGACATCTGCCGGCGCGGCTTGATCGTGATCGCGTTGTCGAGCACCTGCTTGATGTCTTCCCACGACAGCTCGTGGACGAATCCCACCTGGTTCGCATCCATGAAGCACGGGTCGCACATCATGTTGCAGCGGTTGGTCAGGTCGACGGTGAGCACGGAGCCGCGGCCATGCTTGACCGTGGAGCTGCCGTGGTTGTGCAGCTTCTCGTCGTTGTGCGCGCGGATGTCGCGCCCCGGGAAGACTTCCTCGAGGTGCTTGAAGAACGCCGGGTCCATGGCCATGACGTCCTCGAAGTGGCCGTGGAGGGGGCAGTCCTTCACCATGAGGATCTTGCCGTCGCGCTCGATGATCGTCGCCTTGATCTCGCCGACCTTTTCATTCAGGAGGATCGAGACGTCTTTTTTCCCGTCGAGGATCTCCTGGCGTGCCTCGCGCGTGCACGTCGGGCAGAGCGAGTCGGTCTGACGAGGCCAGCCGAGCGGCGGCTTCGTTTTCTGATGCGACTTCAACAGGGGCCTGTCCGACCACCGAGGCGTGAACGAAGGATTCTGCTTGATCTTGTTGGCGGCGGAGAACACCTGCCAGATGCCGTCGGCGGCAATCGACAGCCCCTTTTCCATGTATTTCATCGGTGCGTGCATGGGAAATCTCCTAACGCTGTAAGGCTCACGGCTTCGGGCTTACGGCTCAAGGGGCTTAAGTCTGGCTTTTCCATGAGCCTTGAGCCCTGAGCCCTGAGCCGTGGGGCTCTGGGGGTCCGGGAGATGATAGCGACGCCCCTTTGAAATCGAGCCGTTTTTCAGCAGACTGGCAATACGCGCCGGTGGGTTGGCGCGGAAGGCGGGGATTGGGGATTAGGGATTTGGGATTGGGTAGTTCAGGGTCTCCATTTCCAATCCCTAATCCCTAATCCCTAATCCCTGTAAGTATTACCAAAAGAGATTGAGTCCTTCAGATCATTGTATTTCCCTTATGGTCGGCGGCCCTGCAGAATGTCCCGAGGTGTTCAATCCGCACGACCTCACCCCTCCTGCGCAGGGTCTGTACGACCCGCGTCAGGAGCACGACGCCTGCGGCGTCGGCTTCGTGGTCGACATGAAAGGGCGGCGCTCGAACGCCATCGTGCGCAAGGCGCTCGAGGTCCTGATCAATCTCGAGCACCGCGGCGCGTGCGGCTGCGAGGCGAACACGGGTGACGGCGCCGGCATCCTGATCCAGACGCCCGACGCGTTTTTCCGCAAAGTCCTCCCGTTCACGCTGCCCGATACCGGATCGTACGGCGCCGGCCTCGTCTTCCTGCCGCGCGAGGAGCGCGATCGCGACGCGATCCGGAATCTCATCGCGAACGTCGTCAAGGAGGAAGGCGCGACGCTGCTCGGCTGGCGCGACGTCCCGAACGACAACAGCCTCGTGGGCGACAGCGCGCGCGCGGCGCAGCCGGTGTTTCAGCACGTCTTCATCGGCTGGCCCCTCGTGGTCAAGACCGAGGACGATCGGCAGCGCTTCGAGCGGAAGCTGTATGTGATTCGGAAGCGCATCGAGTTCGCGGTGGATAGCATCAGCATCAACGCGCTCTCGCGCCGCTTCTTCTTCATCGTCAGCCTGTCGTGCAACACGCTCACGTACAAGGGCATGCTGACGGCGCGGCAGCTCGTGCCGATGTTTCCTGATCTGGCCGACACGAGCCTCGAGTCGTGCCTCGCGCTGGTGCACCAGCGGTTCAGCACCAACACATTCCCGTCGTGGCCCCTGGCTCACCCGTATCGCTACATCGCCCACAACGGAGAGATCAACACCCTGCGCGGCAACATCAACTGGATGCGCGCGCGCGAGGGGCTGTTCCGGAGCGACATCCTGGGCGACGACCTGAAGAAGATCCTGCCCGTGATCCGCGAAGGCGGCAGCGACACCGCCATCTTCGACAACACGCTCGAGTTCCTGACGATGACGGGGCGATCGCTCGCGCACGCGATCCTGATGATGATCCCGGAGCCGTGGAGCGGGCACGACATGATGGATCCGGATCGCAAGGCGTTCTACGAGTACCACTCGTCGCTGATGGAGCCGTGGGACGGCCCGGCGTCGATTGCGTTTACCGACGGCACGGTGATCGGCGCCGTCCTCGATCGCAACGGCCTCCGTCCGTCGCGCTACTACGTCACGAAGGACGACCTCGTGGTCATGGCGTCGGAAGTCGGCGTGCTCGACGTCCCGGCCGAGGACGTCCTCGTGAAAGAGCGCCTCCACCCGGGGCGCATCTTCCTCGTCGACACCGCGAAAGGCCGCATCGTTGACGACGATGAGATCAAGCGGGAGCTGGCGGCGCAGCACCCGTACCGGCAGTGGCTCGATGACAACATCGTCGACATCAACGACCTGCCCGCGGCGCGCGCCGAACAGCCCGACCACATTACGGTGCTGAAGCGGCAGCAGGCGTTCGGCTACACGCAGGAGGATCTGCGCGTGCTGATTACGCCGATGGCGACGAATGGCGAGGAGCCGGTCGGCTCGATGGGCACCGATACGTCGCTCGCGGTGCTGTCGAACCGCCCGCGGCTGCTCTACGACTACTTCAAGCAGCTCTTCGCGCAGGTGACGAATCCGCCGCTCGACGCGATCCGCGAAGAGCTGGTGACGTCGATGGGCTCGACGATCGGGCCGGAGCGCAACCTGCTGAAGCCGGAGCCCGAGTCGTGCCGGCAGATTCAGATCAAGTACCCGATCATCCACAACGAGCACGTCGCGAAGCTGCGGCACCTGCCGCCCGACTTGTCCTTCCGGTCGACGACGCTGCCGATGGTGTTCGACCCTGAGAAGGGGGGCGCCGGGCTCGACCAGGCGATGACCGATCTGTGCCGGCGCGCGAGCGAAGCGGTGGCGGCCGGCTACGACATTCTGATTCTGTCTGACCGCGGCGTCGGTCCGAAGCTGGCGCCGATTCCAAGCCTGATGGCGACGGCCGGCGTGCACCATCACCTGGTGCGCGAGGGGACGCGCACGCGCTGCGGGCTCGTCATCGAGTCGGGCGACGCGCGCGAAGTGCATCACGTCTCGCTGCTCATGGGCTTCGGCGCCGGCGTCGTGAACCCCTACCTCGCGTTCGAGACGATCGACGACATGGTCGCGAACGGAATGCTCCCGGGCGTCACGCGCGAGCACGCGATCGATCACTACGTAAAGGCGCTCAACAAGGGCATCCTCAAGGTGATGTCGAAGATGGGGATCTCGACGCTCGCCAGCTACTGCGGCGCGCAGATCTTCGAGGCCATCGGCCTCAACCAGGAGTTCATCGATCGCTTCTTCACGCACACGATGTCGCGCGTGGGTGGCGTCGGCATCGATCTCATCGCCAAGGAGGCGTGCCTGCGGCACGAGCGCGCGTTCGGGCGGCAGCCGGCCGGGGTCGACGAGCTGAACCCGGGCGGCGAGTACCAGTGGCGCCGGGACGGCGAGTATCACCTCTTCAACCCGGACACGGTGTTCACGCTGCAGCATGCGACGCGCAGCGGCCAGTACTCGATCTTCAAGGACTACACGCGCGCCGTCGATCAGCAGAACCAGCATCGCGCCACGCTGCGCGGCCTGTTCCGGCTGAAGCCTGCGGGGCCGCCGGTGCCGCTCGACGAGGTCGAGCCGGCCGAGACGATCTTCAAGCGCTTCGCGACCGGCGCGATGTCGTACGGATCGATCAGCGCCGAGGCGCACGAGACGCTCGCGATCGCGATGAATCGCATGGGCGGCAAGTCGAACACCGGCGAGGGCGGCGAGGATCCGGCGCGCTACGTCCTGGATCCGAACGGCGACTCGCGGCGCAGCGCGATCAAGCAGGTGGCGTCGGCCCGCTTCGGCGTGACCAGCGAGTATCTCGTGAGCGCCGACGACCTGCAGATCAAGATGGCGCAGGGCGCCAAGCCGGGCGAGGGCGGCCAGCTTCCCGGGCACAAGGTCTATCCGTGGATTGCGAAGGTGCGCTATTCGACGCCGGGCGTCGGGCTGATCTCGCCGCCGCCGCATCACGACATTTATTCGATCGAGGACCTCGCGCAGCTGATCTACGACCTGAAGAACTCGAACCCGCGGGCGCGCATCCACGTGAAGCTCGTGGCCGAGGGTGGCGTCGGCACCGTCGCGGCCGGCGTCGCGAAAGCACATTCGGACGTCGTGCTCATCTCCGGTCACGACGGCGGCACCGGCGCGTCGCCGCTGACGAGCATCAAGCACGCGGGTCTTCCGTGGGAGCTCGGTCTCGCCGAGACGCAGCAGGTGCTCGTCCTCAACAAGCTGCGCGACCGCATCGTTGTGCAGGTCGACGGCCAGATGAAAACCGGCCGCGACGTGATCATCGCGGCGCTGCTGGGCGCCGAGGAGTTCGGGTTCGCCACCGCGCCGCTGGTCGTCCTGGGCTGCGTGATGATGCGCGTATGCCATCTCAATACTTGCCCGGTCGGGATCGCGACCCAGGATCCGGAGCTGCGGAAAAAGTTTGACGGCCGTCCCGAGTTCGTCCAGAACTTCTTCACGTTCATCGCGCAGGAAGTGCGCGAGCTGATGGCGGAGCTCGGCTTCCGGACGATCGACGAGATGATCGGACGCGCCGACTGTCTTGATGTCGAGCCCGCGGTCAACCACTGGAAAGCGCACGGCCTCGATCTGACGCCGCTGCTGCACACGCCGGACCTGCCGGCCAGCGTCGCGCGCCGGCGCGTCCGCGCGCAGGACCACGGCCTCGAGCTGGCGCTCGACAACGACCTGATCGCGAAGAGCAGGCCGGCGCTCGAGCACCGGAAGCCGGTGGAGCTGGCGGCGTTCATCCGCAACGCGGATCGCACGGTCGGGACGATGCTCGGTTACGAGGTGACGCGGCGGTACGGCGCGGCGGGCCTGCCGGACGACACGATCAGGATCGCCTTCACCGGCTCGGCGGGGCAGAGCTTTGGCGCGTTCATTCCACGCGGCATGACGCTGACGCTTGTCGGCGACGCGAATGACGGCTTCGGCAAGGGGTTGTCCGGCGGCAAGGTGATCGCCTATCCGCCGAAGCGCTCCACCTTCAAGTCGGAAGACAACATCATCGTCGGCAACGTGGCGTTCTACGGCGCGACGAGCGGCGAGGCCTACGTCCGCGGCGTCGCGGGCGAGCGCTTCTGCGTGCGCAACAGCGGCGCGCATGTCGTCGTCGAGGGCGTGGGCGATCACGGCTGCGAATACATGACGGGCGGGCGTGTCGTCGTGCTCGGCCGCACGGGACGCAACTTCGCGGCGGGCATGAGCGGCGGCATCGCCTACGTGCTCGATCGCGACGGCGAGTTCTCGCGGCGCTGCAATCGCGAGATGGTCGACCTCGAGCCGCTCATCGAGGCGGATGATGTGGACTTCGTCCAGGTCGCGATCATGAAGCACGTGACGCTCACCGGCAGCCGGTACGCCGAGCAGCTGCTCGCGGACTGGGGCGCGGCGCACCGCACGTTCGTCAAGGTGATGCCGCGCGACTACAAGCGCGCGCTTGCCGCGGACGCTCGGACACGAGCGGCCGCCGGCGTGATCGCGCCCGAGACGGTGCCGATGGTGGCCGTCACGGCGCAGAAGAAGACGGCGCGCGGCGGCGCGGCGGCGAAGGCCGTGCAGCCGGCTTTGAGCAAATCCCGGCGGGTCCGCTTCGCGGGACCCGCCCCACGTACGTAGGCCGGGTTCGGTACGTAGTACGTAGGCCGGGTTCGGCGTAGCCGACCCGGCACAGGAAACATGGGTAAGCCGACAGGTTTCATCGAGATCCAGCGGAAGAAGCACCCCACGCGTCCGATCGAGGAACGGATCCACGACTGGCGCGAGGTGTACCTGCCGTCGCCCAATGGCGAGCTGATGGAGCAGGGCGCCCGCTGCATGGACTGCGGGATCCCGTTCTGCCACCAGGGGTGTCCGCTCGGCAACCTGATTCCCGACTGGAACGACCTGGTCTACCGCGATCAGTGGCACGCGGCGATCGACCGCCTCCACGCGACGAACAACTTTCCCGAATTCACGGGGCGGCTCTGTCCGGCGCCGTGCGAAGGCGCGTGCGTCCTCGGCATCAACGACGATCCGGTGACGATCAAGGACATCGAGGTATCGATCATCGATCGGGCGTTCTCCGAGGGCTGGGTGACGCCGCAGATTCCCGCCTCGCGCACGTGGAAGAAGGCGGCGGTGATCGGATCCGGTCCGGCCGGCCTGGCGGCCGCCGATCAGCTCAATCGCGCGGGGCACCTCGTGACGGTGTTCGAGAAGTCCGATCGCATCGGCGGGCTGCTGCGCTACGGGATCCCCGAGTTCAAGATGGAGAAGCGCGTCCTCGATCGGCGCCTCGCGCTGATGGAAGCCGAGGGCGTGGTGTTCCGGCCCGGCGTCAACGTCGGCGTCGACGTCGCGATGAGCCGCCTCCGTTCCGATTTCGATGCCATCCTGCTTGCCGGGGGCGCGGGTGACCCGCGCGACCTGGACGTGCCTGGCCGCGAGCTGCAGGGCATCCACTTCGCCATGGATTACCTCACGCTGCAGAACCGCCGTTGCGAAGGGGACCAGGTTCCGGACGATCAGTTCATCTCGGCAAAGGACCGCGACGTCGTGATCATCGGCGGCGGTGATACGGGTGCCGACTGCCTCGGCACGGTCCATCGCCAGGGCGCGCGGTCGGTGTATCAGCTCGAGCTGATGCCGATGCCGCCGGACGTGCGGGCGTCCGACAATCCGTGGCCGCTCTGGCCGCAGGTGTTCCGCGTGTCGCCGGCGCACGAAGAAGGGGGCGACCGTCTCTATTCGGTGTCGACGCAGCGGTTCGTGGGTGATGAGAAGGGCCGCGTGCGCGCGCTGCAGGCCACCAAGGTGGAGATGGCGCGCAAGGACGGGCGCCTGGAGTTCGTTCCGGTTCCTGATTCGGAGTTCGACATCAGGACGGATCTCGTGCTGCTCGCGATGGGATTCACGGGGCCCGAGCGCGGACCGCTGCTGACCGATCTCGGCGTCACGCTCACGCCGCGCGGCAACGTCGCGCGCGACGCGCGGTGGATGACGAACGTGCCTGGCGTCTTCACCGCGGGCGACATGCAGCGCGGCCAGTCGCTGATCGTGTGGGCGATTGCCGAAGGACGCAGCGCCGCGTGCGCCATCGATCAATTCCTGATGGGCGAGTCCCAGCTCCCCGCGCCGCTGCCGTAGGGCGGGTTCCGCGGAGCGGACCCGCCGCGGTCGTAGAGCGTGTCCCGCGGAGCGGACCCGCGCGGTCGTAGGGCGGGTCCCGCGAAGCGGACCCGCCGAACTGTCGTTATGATCGTCGAATGTCCGTTCGCGACATTCTGATCGTCGGCGCGGGACCCTCGGGTCTCGCCACCGCGATCGCCGCCAAGCAGCACGGCCTCGACTACGTCATCGTCGAGAAGGGCGTGCTGGTGAACGCCATCTTCAACTTCCCGACCAACATGATTTTCTTCACCACGCCGGAGCTGCTCGAGATCGGGCGGCTGCCGCTGACGACGCCATACGACAAGCCGACCAAGCTCGAGGCGTTGCGGTATTACCGGCGGGTCGTGGACCACTACGAGCTGCCGATCTCGTTTCACGAGGAAGTGGTGAACATCGACCCCCCGGCAGGCGGCGCGGACCTTGTCAGGTCCGCGGGTGACGATGTCTTCGCGGTGACGACCACCGACGATCGCGGAACGACGCGCGTCCGGGAGGCGCGCGCCGTGGTGCTGGCCATCGGGTACTACGACCTGCCGAATCATCTCGGCGTGCCCGGTGAAGACCTGCCGCACGTGTCGCACTATTACACCGACGCGCACCCGTACTACCGGCAGCGCGTCGTCGTCGTGGGCGGGAAGAACTCGGCGGCCGAAGCGTCGCTCGAGCTGTTTCGCGCCGGCGCGCACGTGACGCTCGTGCATCGGCACGCTGCGCTCGGCGAGAGCATCAAGTACTGGGTGAAGCCGGACATCGAGAACCGGATCAAGGCAGGCTCCATCGCCGCACGTTTCAATACCCGCGTCGTCGAGATCCGCCCGGGCGTCGTCGTGATCGATCGGGAAGGGCAGCGCGAGGAGATTCCAGCCGAAGGCGTGTTTCTGCTGACCGGCTATCACCCCGACGTCGATCTGATGCGGAAGGCGGGCGTTCGCTGCGACGAGGAGACGCTCGCGCCGGAGATCAGCATGGAGACGTTCGAAACCAACGTGCCGAATCTGTTTATCGCGGGCGGGGCGATTGCGGGGAAGCGCACAGGCAACATCTTCATCGAGAATGGCCGGTTCCACGGCGAGAAGATCATCGACGTTCTTGCCGAGCGCCTCAAGAACTAAGTGTTTGCTTTCGTGTCCTTCGAGAATGTCGTGACCTTCGTGGTTAACGTCCTTCGTACAGTTTCAGTCCAGGAATGTCGCGGAAATCGCGGGGGTTTACCGTCCAGAGCGCGGCTCTATGCTCGATCGCGCACGCGGCGATGGCGACGTCCATTTCCCGGCCTCGAGCGTCCTTGAGCCTCCGATAGAGGCCGGCGGCCAGCGCTGCTTCCGCAGCGCCGAAGGTGACGATTTGGTCGCCTGGACATAGTTCGCGCTGATTCTCGAGATCGATCTCGATCCGTGGGCCGCGGAGCCACTCGTACATCACGGGCGTGCACGTCCCGATCCGGTGGCCTTTCAAAACCGCCAGGCGAAGCGCGGGGAGCAGTGGACGCCCCTTGGCGGCCACATCGATGAGGACTGATGTGTCGAGATGAATGGTCACCGTGCGCCAGGACGCCAGCCGGTGCGGCGTGATCGTCGGATCTCACGCTTTTCTCGCTCGGCCTCTTTTTGGGGCCCTGACGGCGGCAGCTTGAGCATCCGATCGATCACGTTGAGCATCCGCTCGCGCTCCTCGTCGCTCATCATGTCTTCCCTCGCGGCATAGTGGGCGATCGCTTCGCGGACAACGGCGCTCTGGGGCTTGCGCAGACGCGCGGCGGTGCGCCGCAGCGTGCCGACCGTCTCATCGTCGAGGGAGAACGTCAGCTTTGCCATACGGCAATACTACCATACGGCAATAAGGCGACGGGGGAATAGGGATTAG
>JAHFUO010000167.1 GCA_023265015.1 Acidobacteriota bacterium
CGACCAGCTGCCCCGCGCCATCCGCTTTCGCGTGCCGGCCGGCGCGATGCGGTTCGACGATCTCGTGCACGGCCCGATCGAGTTCGACGGTTCGCACATCGAGGATTTCGTCATCCTGCGCTCCGACGGCCATCCCACGTATCACCTCTCAGTCGTCTCAGACGATGTGGAGATGGCGATTACGCACGTGGTGAGGGGCGACGATCACATCTCGAACACGCCGAAACAGATTTTGTTGTACGAAGCGGTCGGCGCGCCGGTGCCCCGGTTCGCGCACGTGCCGCTCATTCTCGGGGCCGACAAGAAACGGTTGAGCAAACGACACGGCGCGACCTCGGTGATGGAGTACGCGCGCCAGGGATATCTGCCGGAAGCGATGGTCAACTTCCTCGCGCTCCTCGGCTGGTCGCCCGGCCGCCGGGAGGCGGGGGCCGCCGGCGGACCGGAAAAGGACCAGGAGCTTTTCACCCTCGACGAGCTCGTCGCGGCGTTTTCGCTCAAGGGGATCAGCGGCGGCAACGCCGTGTTCAACCCGGAAAAGCTGGAGTGGTTCAACCAGCAGCACATTGCCCGGCTGGCGCCTGTCGAGCTGGCGCGGCGGCTTGGTCCGTTGTTTGAGGCCGCGGGCCTGTGGAGCAATGCGTACGTCGCCGATCGCCGCGTCTGGTTTTTTGCCGTGCTCGAGCTGCTGAAACCGCGCGCGCGCCGGCTCGACGACTTTGTCACGCACGGTGGGTATTTCTTCAGTGATGTGGTGCAGTACGATCCCGAAGCCGTCGACAAGCACCTGCGGGCACCAGGCATGGGCGAGCATCTTGCTGCCCTCGATGCGGCGTTCTCCACGTTGGCGACGTTCGATCTGGTGTCGACGGAGGCCGCGCTGCGATCGGTGGCCGAGGCGCACGGAGTGAAAGCGGCGGCGCTGATTCACGCCGTCCGGGTGGCGACGACGGGAAAAACCGTCAGTCCCGGTCTGTTCGAGGTGCTCGCGCTGGTCGGTCGCGAGCGCGTCGGGGCGCGCCTGCAGGCCGCCGTGCGGCTGGCGTCCGCACGTTCTGCCTGACTAATCCCGGACGTCACTTGACTTGGCGTAGCTATCAGCCATCAGCTGTCAGCGTTCAGCCAATGCGTGCTGCTGAAAGCTGAAGGCTGAGCTGAAAGCTACGTCAGCACAAGAGCTTTTCGGAGTAAGGACAGGCACAAGCGCGGTCAGAACTGCGAGGCGGGGGGGACCGGGTTGAAATTCAACCCAGTCCCCGGCGATCTCTAGTTGGTCACGTTCGCTCTGAGACCGATGGCGCTCCGAAGGTCCGCCATCGTCGTGAGGCGCGGCCCGTGGAGCGCCGCAATCTGGCGTACATCCAGCTTGAGGCGCAGAATATTCTCGTTCAGATTCACCGAATACGGATTCGGTGTTGCCGGTGGCGGCGCAGTCGCGGCGGCTGGCGTATACGCATCCGCTTCGACCAGAATCTTCTCCGCCGGGAGGTACACCAGGGCGAACGCGTCGTTATGGCCGCTGCCGGCAAACGGATAGATCTCGATGGACCGCTTGCCGTCGGTCAGCACGTGCTTGTCGGTGAAGGTGTCGAACATGGCGCTCTTCTTCGACTGCGCGAGGCGGTCGGGATTGAGCGTCCGCGGCGCCGCCCACGCCTGCTCGTAAAACTGCCGATTCATCTGGTGCGTCACGATGGTCGCGCCCTCGTCCACGTACGCACGGAGGCCGCCTGTATGGTCGAAGTGCGCGTGCGTGTTGATCAGGTAGCGGATGGGTTTGTTCGGGATCGTTTCCTTGACCTTCGCGATGACCGCCTGCGAGCGAGCCTCGTCCAGCGGTCCTTCGACGACGACGATGTGGTCGCGCTGGTCGATGGCGACGCTGTGGTGCGTACCGCCGGTCAGGTAGTGGACGCCCTCCGCGAGCTTCTGCACGTCCACCTTAACCGGAGGAGGCGTGAAGTTGCGCACCTCGTCCGGCGCCGTGATGTCGACTGCCGGGTTCGCCTTGACCGCCGAGACGGTGATGTCCAGCACCGGGTATCCCCCTTGGGTCCGTACGATGTGCGCGGGGAACATGACTCCGCCGAAGTCACGGTAGTCGGAGTAGGTGGTCTCGACGAGCGTGTCGCCGAGCGTCGGGTTGTCGATCCACGCTTGGACGCGCGTCACCTGGTTCTGGGCGTCGATCGTGCCGACGAACCGGTTCTTCCCGCCGACGGTGAACGAGACTTCGGAGCCGCCGTTGGCAGGCTGCGACGTCGCGTTGTTGGCCAGCGCGGCTTTGATGAAGCCTTGCGGCGTTGCCCAGATTTCCATCGTCCGTTCCTCGACGGCCGCGGGCTGCGCCTGTGGAGCGGGTGCGGCGCCGGGCTGTGCGCCCGCCGGGACCGCCATGTTCCAGGCGTAGGTGCCGCTGATGAGCTGAACGGGTCGCTGCTCGACCGGCGCGGGACGCGTGCGCCCGGGCTCGACGGTCTGCTTGCGTGTCATTTCCACGCGCGCGCTCGGCGTGTCGTAGCTGATGGCCGCCGTAAAGCTGCTCACGTCGAATTGCGGCCATGGGAGGATGGGGCTTGGGGCTTGACCGAACTGGAACCAGCGTCCCGACCCTGAGTATTCGATCGATTTCACGTTGGCCGCGCCGAGGGCGTCAGCGGCCGCCGGGAGCGTTCCCGCCGGTTGACTGCACGCCGCGAATGCCACCGCCATCGCGCCGCCGATGACCAGACCTGCGAGTTTCTGCATATGACCCTCCAGACACTGAAAAAGTGGCGTTGAGAACGCGCGGAAGGACGACAAGTATAGACGAAATGAGGCGCCGCGTGGCCGGAATTATTCGGTCCGGGTCCACTACCACTTGCCCTCGCGTCGCGCCGGTCCGGGTTTGGATTGGACTATAATCA
>JAHFUO010000015.1 GCA_023265015.1 Acidobacteriota bacterium
GGAATAATGCTCGCTCAATTTTCCCTGGCCCGTGATCGTGTACTCCCGGACCGGGGCGTTCGGCGCCCCACCGGACGTGATGGAGGCGAGCGCGCTGCTGTCGATCGCCGTGTCCAGCGCTTCGGGGGAGGCGATCAGGTTGATTCCGTCCCCCGGTATCTTGCGCCGATCCGTCACGGCCCCTGCCGCGTTCACCACGCGCCCCGGATACGGCGTGGCCGTCTCACCGCGTTCCAGCTTGACCGCACGAATCGTGACCGCCTCGCCGTTCGGCGTAAAGGTACGGCTGCCGCTCTTGTCTGCAAGTTGAATAATGATGTAGCCCGTCCCGGTCACCAAGGTTGAGGTCAATGTGAGTTGAAGCCACTCACCGTCGATCTTTTGGATGGTTGCGTTGAGCTTGTCGCCTTTGCCCAAGCCATTTATCGAGACGTTTCGCGCCGGCAGGAGGTAATCCGCGATCGCGCCGTTCACCCCGTCCAGGATCTGAAGATTCACGTGCGCGGTGCCATTATCTCGAACCTGCATCGAGAGCGTATACGGACCAGGCGTCAGCTTCGGCACGCTGAACGCGGAATAATGCTCGCTCAATTTTCCCTGGCCCGTGATCGTGTACTCCCGGACCGGGGCGTTCGGCGCCCCACCGGACGTGATGGAGGCGAGCGCGCTGCTGTCGATCGCCGTGTCCAGCGCCTCGGGGGAGGCGATCAGATTGATTCCGTCGCCCGGTATCTTGCGCCGATCCGTCACGGCCCCTGCCGCGTTCACCATGCGCCCCGGATACGGCGTGGCCGTCTCACCGCGTTCCAGCTTGACCGCACGAATCGTGACCGCCTCGCCGTTCGGCGTAAAGGTACGCGTGCCGCCCTTGTCTGCAAGTTGAATCACGACATAACCCGTCTCGGTCACCAAGGTTGAGGTCAACGTGAGTTGAAGCCACTCACCGTCGATCCGTTGGATGGTTGCGTTGAGCTTGTCGCCTTGGCCCAGGGGATTTATCCAGACGTTTCGCGCCGGCAGGAGGTAATCCGCGATCGCGCCGTTCACCCCGTCCAGGATCTGAAGATTCACATGCGCGGTACCATTATCTCGAACCTGCATCGAGAGCGTATACGGACCAGGCGTCAGCTTCGGCACGCTGAACGCGGAATAATGCTCGCTCAGTTTTCCCCGGCCCGTGATCGTATACTCCCGGACCGGGGCGTTCGGCGCCCCACCGGACGTGATGGAGGCGAGCGCGCTGGTGCCGATCGCCGTGTCCAGCGCCTCGGGGGAGGCGATCAGATTGATTCCGTCCCCCGGTATCCTGTACAGATCAGCCCCGGTCCCTACCGCGTCCACCATGCGGAGGCGCTCCACGTCCGCGGCATCCGCGACCCGGCAGGCCGATTGCCAAAAGGGTCCGAAGATTTGACGCAGCTCGACCCGCAGCTCCCCGGAGAAACGCACGCCGAGTTGCATCAGGTTGGCGCGGAATAGGGTCGCCCCGTCGCCCGACACGATCCGCCAGCAATGGCTGTACTGCACCGGCAGAATCAGGACCGACTGCCCCGCGCTCGACGCCCGGAGCGCCACCCCGCCCATGCGGACGGTCATGGTCGCTCCGGTCGCCGAGACCAAATTGTCGCCGATGGAGGCATCGTCGGTCACAACCATTTTGCGGCCGTCGAAGGCGGGGCTCGACATCGCGACGATGGCAGCCTCCGCTGTCTTGGCGAGCACGACGTTGGTTGGGGAATAATTCCCGAGATTGGGATGGGGCAACTCATAGACACGTACGGGGGATTTATACAGACGTTGTGATTCAAGAACCTTCCGGGCCTCGTCCGGGATCGGCATCGCGAGCCGCTGTGTGCCAAACGGAAGCTCGTAGTCGGCGATGATGTACCGTAGGCCGAGGAGAGCCATGACTGGCTCGTTCAGACGCGTGGGCAATGCGAAATGCCTGTCATAGACGTCGATGCCAGGCCGCGTGAGAAGCTCGCGGACGGTCAGATAGAATTGCGGCGTAATGTTATGAGTCATTTCGTCGAGCGTCGGGACGTTGTAGTACCGCAAACCGAACGCCCCCAAGTCGTTCGCGAGATAAGCGCGGGCATAGGTGAAGGTGTTCTCCCGGCGCGAAACCCCGTACGGTTTGGTTTCCTTGTCATAATCGGTAGGTATAGAGACTGCGGACCCACGGAAGTCACGGTCGATCGCCACGCTAATCGCCGGTTCGAGATAATCGACGATCGGAGTTCGTTTGTACGAATGGAAGTAGGGCAAGTAAGTTGGAAAGATCTGCGAGCCAACACTCACATTGGGCGCGACAGCGGCAAGAATGTGATTGACCGCGATGAATGTGACGGGGCCCGCGAGTACAAGAATCACCAGGCCGTGGGGCACATAGTTCGAGATGGAGCGCGCCGTCGGCCAGGCGCGCGAAAGCACACTTGTGCTGAGCTCCCCGAGGGTAAAAGTCAGGCTGGTCAGGCAGATTGCATAATACGGCCAGAGGATCGGGACGAAGTGCCTCGGATCGGGGCCCCGGTAGATGAGCCCGGTGTAAAAATAAAAATTATGCAGGATCGCGATAACCGAGGCGGTCGCTATGACCCAAACGAGGACGGTCCGTCCGAAGATGCGTGCATCGCGCGTGTTTCCGAAGATCGCAAGATGAATCGCACCCACTTGGGACAAAGGCACCAGAAGGCCGTCGATGTTGGCGCTTCCCTTGAAGTGGTAGCTAAAGGGATTGACAATGACCATGCCGATGTCATCACGGATGACACTCCAACTTGGACCGGAGAATTGCATGAAGTCGATGAGTTCCTGGTAAAACACATAAGTGGCAGTGTTGATGCCGATCGCGTACAGGTAGTGGAAGATCCCGGCGCATGCCAACGCCACGACGACAATGACGGCGCAGATAAGTTTAGCGCGCAACTCTCTCTGGCTTCTGCTGGCCGCCATCGCTCCGATACCCATCGCCACCATGGCCGTCGACAAGATCGTCATGAAGAGGATCTGTGTCATCGACAAATGAAGGAGCACGAGGACGATGACGGCCGTCAGTACCGCGGTCCGCCTCCACGACCGGCCGTCGATCCGCCAGAACAATGCTGTGACGAGCACCGTGCCTGCCGTCGAGTAGTAGGTGATGGGCCACAGGATGTAGAAATGCTCGACCAGCGGAAACATCCCGAAGGTCGGCAAGATCAAGAGCGGCAGAAGGATGCCAGCCAGGACCGCCACACCCCAGCGCATCCCGGCCGTCCGCGCCATCGCAGCGACGGCGTAGGCCAGCAGAACCCCGCTACAGATGTAGAAGAAGTCGACGTGCATGCCCGGGCCGAACAACACCCGCCCGACCACGTTCGGAATCGGATCCAGGCGGAGTCCGCTGGGAAAGATATCGAAGAGCGCCTGGAGCGGATTGGAGTTGGCGTTCGAGAACAGGGAAGAGAAACGCTCGATCGCGTCGAACGAAGAAACAAGGAGCAGGGTGTCGTTGACGATCGCATTCCATTTCCAGTTTGACAGCACAACGCACGCGAGCGCGGGGACGAACAACGCGAGATAGATATAGGCCGAGCGCCTGGAGCAGTCCGGCCCGGCGTCGCCATTCCGGGTCAACGATTCGGAAGCTGACATCGACAATATCCCCTCAAAGCCCTCGTGGCGTCACCGAGGTTGATAGGAAGAAGGCGATTGCCCGCGCTCGAGCTGGATCGCACGGACCTGATAACTCTCCCCTTGCGGCGTGAAATTCGGCTTGCCATTCGCATCATTGAGCCCGAGCAGGATGAGCGTATTCCCCCCAGGAAGCGTCGCCCCTAGCCACGAGCGATACCATCCATCCGCGATTTCCTGAACGCCCGCGCGCAGGCCTTGTGCCGTTCCCGCCCGTGTCGTCCCAACGCTCTTCTCAGTCAGATCGTAGTCGCCTATCACACCGTTAGATTGGGTATCGATAAGCTGCACCCTGATGTGCGATGTCCCATCGGCACGCACATCGAGAGAGAGCACATATGGCCCGGCAGCCAAATCCACCGCTTTCAATACCAAATAATGCTCGCCAGGGGGACCGATGGCAGCGACCCGATAACCCTGGCGACCGGTGGGCGAGGTCGTCAACTTTCGCAGCGATGCGACACTGCTGCTGAGGACCATCTTGTCGAGCGCCTCGGGGTTCGACAACAGATTGTGTCCCTCGCCAGGTGAGAAGGGGGCAGTCACGTAATCCACGGCGCGGCCGGCCGGCGAAGGCGCGGAGAGCGCCGCAGCCACGAGCTGCGCAATGTGGAGATTGCCTACCGGCGACATATGCCCCCAGGTATTCTCCGTCAGAAAGTAGTAGTACTTCCTGAATTCCTCGGAGCTGGCGTTGGCGATTGCTTTGAGACTCTCGAATTCATCAACGATCTGATAGCCCATCGTGCCGGCGCATTGTTCCACCTGCACGGCGATATCACGGCGCTGGGCAGCGGTCGCTATGAACCCACCGCCATATTGCATGATGAGCAGGGTTCGCACGTGAAGCTCATCGGTCTTCCGCTTGAGCCGCTTGAGCAGTTCGCACGTGATGTCGACCTCGTCGATCCCGACCCGCGTAAACTTCTGATTCTTCAAACCAAGCCATCCGATAGGGTCATACGCTTGCATAATTCGATCGACGACGAGTGAATGGCCAGCTAGATTCTTAACAAAGCTCGTTGTCTTGCCGGATGCTTCGAGGACTGGCACGGGTGAGTTGTGCAGGAGAAGCGTGCCGTTTTCTTCCGTGTAATACGGCTTCGGGGCGCCAAAACTCGAATATCCAGCCCGCAAGATGTCCTGATCCAGCATTCCAACCAGCAGAACCTGCGGGCGTACTATCGGCAGCAATTCCTCGGCGCGCATGACGATTTGATCGCTGCCGTAGGCGCCAGCTCCAGCGTTGACCACTGGCCGGTGAATGATCGCCTCCAACTGCGCAGGCCACGTGTCTTTATCGGCGCCATCGACACCCGCCGTGAACGAGTCTCCCACCGCCAGCATGCCGCCAGTGCGGAGCGCATTATCATTCGGGCCGTTCTTGCGGATTCCGTAATCGATAGTGTTCAGTATGTATCGACGTGAGCTGTTAGGAATTGCAAGATCGATTGAGGAGTTGGGAATTAATATCCAACCTAGATCGGCGTCGTACACCACAGTCCCCATCAAGTTGCCGACCACACGGGTTGCTCGGACATTCGTCAGACTAAAAGGTGAAACGCCCATCCAGATTCGATAGGCGACCTCGAGCAAAATCAGCGAGAACACGACCGCGCTGAGCAAGAGAAGAAACTTCTTGCGGACATCCTGTACGGCCGTCTTCATCGATCAGTCCTCATTAAGAAGTCGTTGTCGCAGAAACGTCGGCAAGATCAAGACCGGCAGAAGGATGCCAGTCGCAGATTTTGCTGGCCGTTCATGTCCGAGAACCACCAGTCGGGCCACAGGCGCTCGAACACAACGTGCAGGACCATGGAGCGAGACATGATGCGCTTCCCGACAGGGTCCCGCGACAGTTTGTCCTTGAAGTTCGGAACCGGCTGGTTCTTGGGGATGAAGCGATTCTTGTGGTTCGCCTCCGCCCCCAACAGCCGCAAATCGGGCAGACCGAGCAGGGGTGCATTGAAGAGCAGGCGGACGCCTAACTCCAGCGCGGCCAGCAACATCAGGAGCCATGTGGCAGGAGTATGCTGCCCGCGATTCGTTTGCGCATCGGGAGGGTTGTGATAGTATCTCGCGTCCGTTCGTCGGCGCATAGTGATACGTGGATTGGTTAGACGGTATCCAGGCGAACTTTAGTCGTATCCAAGCGAAACTCGGTCAATCATTCGCCGCGCGTGCGAAGGGCGGAGAGGTATTGTCGCGGTCACACGCTGAGTCCGTAAACGTGCGGACGTCCACTGCGGCGCGACCGCACGTGCTGACCTATTTCGACGAGGTCCAGGCGATCGCAGCCGCGATCCCGCCGCGTGACATCGAGGCGCTCGTCGGCGAACTCGTGCGGCTTCGCGATCGCGGCGGACGTCTGTTCCTGCTCGGCGTGGGCGGCAGCGCCGCCAACTGTAGTCATGCGGCGAACGATTTCCGCAAGCTGTGCGGAATTGAAGCCTACGCGCCTACTGATAACGTCTCCGAGCTCACCGCACGCACGAACGACGAGGGCTGGGACACGGTGTTTTCTGAGTGGTTGAAGATCAGCCGGGCGAACGCGAACGACGCTGTCTTCGTGCTGTCGGTCGGCGGTGGCAGCCTCGAGCGGAATGTCAGCACCAACCTGGTTGCCGCGCTCCGCGAAGCGAAGGCGCGGAAGCTGGCGGTCCTCGGGATCGTCGGACGATCGGGCGGGTACACAAAAGAAGTGGGCGACAGCGTTGTGGTCATTCCCACCGTTTCAGACGCGCGTGTGACGCCGCACACCGAAGCATTTCAAGCCGTCGTGTGGCACTGTGTGGTCTCTCACCCGCAGCTCCAGATCAACGCCACGAAGTGGTAGCGCGCGCGGTGTTCCTTGATCGGGACGGCGTGCTCAACGCGAACGTGGAACGCGAGGGGCGGCCGGTCGCGCCGACGACTCTGGACGACTTCCGCCTGCTACCTGGCGTTGAGGACGGCGTCCGGCGGCTGAAGATTGCGGGCTTCCTGGTTGTGGTCGTGACCAACCAGCCGGACCTCGCGACCGGCCGGACATCATGGGACATCGTGGATGCCATGCACGCGGCGCTTCGGCGCCAGGTGCGAGTCGATGACATCAGGGTGTGCCCGCACGTTGACGAGGACGGATGTGCCTGCCGCAAGCCCAGGCCGGGACTGCTGTTAGCCGCGGGGGCCGAATACGGTCTTGCGCTGGCGAATAGCTATGTGGTTGGCGACCGCTGGCGCGACGTCGCCGCAGGCCAGGCCGTCGGGTGCGTGACCGTCCTACTTGTACCGGACGGCGGTACGACGCCAGAACCGCTGCCTGCAGGTTGTCAGCCTGATTTCGTCGTCACGTCATTTTCCGAAGCTGTCGATCTGATATTGGCAGACACGCTCGGCCGTCGCATGCGCCCAGTGGCAATGAGGACCGTATGAGCCCACGATTCGGTGACCTGCACGTGAACATCTTTGCCGATGGCGCTGATCTCGAGAGTATCCGTCGGCTCGCGGCGGACGAGCGCATCACGGGATTCACAACCAACCCCACGCTGATGCGCGCGGCAGGCGTGCGCGACTACAAGGCGTTCGCGCTCGACGTCCTGAAGATCGTGCCCGACCGTCCGGTGTCGTTCGAGGTGTTCGCCGACGACTTCGCGACGATGGTGCTGCAGGCGTACGAAATCGCGTCGTGGGGCGGCAACGTGTATGTGAAGATTCCGGTGAGCAACACCGCCGGCGAGTTCGCCGGGCCCATTATCAAATCTCTTTCCGAAGCGGGCATCAAGCTGAACGTGACCGCCGTGATGACGCTCGATCAGGTGAAGCAGGTTGCAGACGCGCTGGCGCCGCTGGCGCCGGCCGTCGTTTCCGTCTTCGCCGGACGCATTGCAGATACGGGCGTCGATCCAGTGCCGCACATGCGAGAGGCGCTGGGCATCCTCTCGAATCGCCCTCGCGCGGAGCTGTTATGGGCAAGCCCACGCGAGCTGCTCAACATTTTCCAGGCCGACGAGATCGGCTGCCATATCATCACGGTCACGCCTGATCTGCTGCGCAAGCTGTCGCTGGTGGGGAAGGACCTGCGGACCTACTCGCGCGAGACCGTCCAGATGTTCTACCGCGACGCCACCGCCGCCGGTTACAGCATCGACATTGGCGGCGCTGCGGTTGCGCTCGGAGGCGTTGTGGGTATCGACCGGTCATCGGGGGGGCATCTGCGTGGTCGACAACGGTAGTGTGCGGTTCCCACGAGTGCTCGTCACCGGCGGTGCCGGGTACGTCGGTCACGTTCTGACGTCTCAACTGCTCGCGAAGGGTTACGAGGTCACCGTCCTCGATCGGCTCTGGTACGGATGCCGGCTGCCAAATTCGCCGAGGCTGCGCGTCCTGGAAGGCGACATCCGCGACATGGCATCCGTCTGCGAGGCGGTGCGGGGACAGAACGCCGTGCTGCACCTCGCGTGCATCTCCAACGACGCGAGCTACGAGCTCGACGAGAATCTCTCGAAGACCGTTAATTACGATTGCTTCGAGCCTCTGGTCGCCGCCGCGAAGAGGGCGGGTGTGCGGCGTTTCGTCTACTGCTCGTCCAGCTCGGTGTACGGCGTGAGTGACTCGCCGAATGTGACCGAAGATCACCCGCTGGTGCCGCTGACGCTGTACAACAAGTTCAAGGGCCTGTGCGAACCGCTCCTGTGGAAGCACATGTCCGACGACTTCACCTGCGTGACGCTCCGGCCCGCGACGATCTGCGGCTACAGCCCGCGGACGCGCCTTGACCTGTCGGTGAACATCCTCACGAATCACGCGGTCAACAAGGGTGTGATCACCGTCTTCGGCGGCGGCCAGATGCGGCCGAACCTGCACATCAACGACATGGTCGACGCGTACGAGCTGGTGCTCAATGCGCCGGCCGAAAAAATCCATGGGCAGGTCTTCAACATCGGGTTCCAGAACCGTTCGATCAGCGATCTGGCGGGAATCGTCAAGCGCATCGTCGAAGAGGAGATTCCCGCGCTCGGCCCGATCCAGATCACGACGACGCCCTCGGACGACAATCGGTCCTACCACGTGAACTCCGACAAGGTGAGCCGCGTGCTCGGGTTCCAGCCGAAACGTACGATCGAGGACGCGGTGCGCGACCTCACGCGCGCCTTTCGCAATCACCTGCTGCCGAACAGCTTCGAGGATCACTGGTACTACAACGTGCGCACGATGAAGCACATCGGCGCGAAGTAGGAAGTAGAAAGAGGGTCCGTGCGCAGCACCGCAGTCGTGACGGGCGGAGCCGGCTTCATCGGCAGCCACATGGTCGATCTGCTCCTGGACCGGCAGTATGCCGTGAGGGTGATTGACAACCTGGTGGGCGGCCGCGAGGCCAACCTGGCCCATCACGCCAACAACCCGGCGCTGACCGTCTCGCGCCGCGATATCCGCGGGATTGAGGCGGGCGATCCGCTGTTCGATGGCGTCGACTACGTCTTCCATTTCGCGGGCATCGGCGACATCGTGCCGTCTATCGAGAAGCCGCTGGCCTACATGTCGACCAACGTGCAGGGGACGGTGCACATGCTCGAGTGCGCGCGGAGGACAGGGGTGCGCAAGTTTGTCTATGCGGCATCCTCATCCTGCTACGGCCTGGCGGCCACGCCGACGCGCGAGGACCACCCGATTGCGCCGCAGTATCCGTACGCGCTGAGCAAGTATCAGGGCGAGCAGGCGGCGTTCCACTGGCATGCCGTCTACCGGCTGCCGGTCAATTCGATCCGCATTTTCAATGCGTACGGTACACGTTCCCGCACGTCGGGCGCCTACGGGGCGGTATTCGGGGTCTTCCTGAAGCAGACGCTCGCGGGGAGACCGCTCACCGTCGTCGGCGACGGGACGCAGACACGCGATTTCGTCTATGTGACCGACGTGGCCAACGCCTTCCTGGCCGCCGCGGAGACCGACATCGCTGGACAGATGTGGAATGTCGGCGCCGGAGCCCCGCAGCCGGTCAACCGTCTGGTGGAGTTGCTTGGCGGCGCTGTGGTCCATCTCCCGAAACGACCCGGCGAGCCCGATTGCACGCACGCGGACATCTCCCGGATCCGTCGTGATTTGGGCTGGCGCCCGCGGGTGAGCTTTGACGAGGGAGTCCGCCGGATCGTGGCCGAGATCGACTACTGGCGCGACGCGCCGCTGTGGGATGCGGAGTCGATCGCGAAGGCCACTGCCGGATGGTTCGAGGCACTTTCAACAATGAGGAACGGCTGATGGATGACGCAAGTCGTCGGCTCGTGAGCCACAAGGTCAAGACCGCACGGGAAGTGGCGGCGCTCATCGGCCCGCCTCCGCGCGACAAGAAAGTCATCATGTGCCACGGCACGTTTGACATCGTGCACCCGGGCCACGTGCGCCACCTGCTCTACGCGAAGAGCAAGGGGGACATCCTGATTGCCAGCCTGACGGCGGATGCGCACATCACGAAGGCCAACTTCCGGCCATTCGTGCCGCAGGAGCTTCGCGCGTTCAACCTCGCCGCGCTCGAGGTCGTCGATTACGTGGTCATCGATCGCAATGCCACGCCGATCGCGAACCTCGGGATCATCAGGCCCGACTTTTTTGCCAAGGGGTACGAGTACACCAAAGCCGGACTGCCCCCGCGGACGGCCGAGGAGAAAGCCGCGGTGGAAGCGTACGGGGGCGAAATCATCTTCACGCCCGGCGACATCGTCTTCTCGTCGTCTCACATCATCGAGACCGATCCGCCCGAACTCGCGACCGAGAAGCTCATGGTGCTGCTCGGCGCTGAAGCGCTGGCCACCGACGATCTGCGGATCGCACTCGACCGATTGCGCGGCATACGCGTACACGTCGTCGGCGACACGATCGTCGACAGCTACACGCGATGTTCCATGATCGGCAGCATGGCGAAGACGCCGACGATGAGCATCCGCTTCCAGGAGCAGGAAGCGTTCGTGGGGGGCGCCGGGATCGTCGCCAGGCACCTCATCGCCGCCGGCGCCGACGTCACGTTCTCAACCGTGCTGGGCGACGACGCGCTTGGCGAATTCGCGCTCAACAACCTGAAAGAGGCCGGCGTGCGCTGTGTGCCGGTCATCGATGCAACGCGCCCCACCACCAATAAGAATGCGATCGTCGTTGGCGTCTACAACCTCCTCAAGATCGATACAGTCGATAACCGGTCGATTTCGGATCACATGCTCGACACGCTGTGCGTACAGCTGCGGGAAACCGCGGCGGACGTCGTCGTGTTCAGCGACTTCCGGCACGGCATCTTCAATCGCGACACGATTCCGACACTGACTGACGCTATCCCGCCGTCTGCCTTTCGCGTCGCGGACAGCCAGGTGGCGAGCCGCTGGGGCAACATCCTGGACTTCAAGGGCTTCGACCTCATCTCGGCGAACGAACGGGAAGCGCGTTTCGCACTGGGTGATCAGGATTCCGTCGTCCGGCCGCTCGGGCTGGAGCTCTATCGGCGCGCCGAGTGCGACACGCTCATATTGAAACTGGGCGAGCGCGGTCTGATGACGTTCCGCGCCATCCCCGAGATGGACGAGGATGTGCGCTCCTTCTTCGCGCTGGACAGCTTTGCGAATCATGTCGTCGACGCCGTCGGGTCAGGCGACGCGCTGCTGTCCTATGCCGCCCCTGCGTTGTTTGTCACCAGGAACGCCGTCATCGCGTCCGTGCTCGGATCGCTCGCCGCGGCAGTTGAATGCGAACACCAGGGCAACGTGCCGGTCCGCCCTGCGGATGTGGTGAGAAGGCTTCAGCAGTATGAACGGCTTGCCCACTACGCCTGAGCGGCATGTCCGGATCCGGGGAAGCAGCCAGCCTCCATGCGGTGTGTGATCGTCGGGTATGGCGTACAGGGGCGAAAGCGGCTTCGGGTGGCGGGTGCGGACGGCGTTGGGATCGTCGACCCCGTCTCTCCGGAGGCGCAATGGCGCGACATCAGCGACGTACCGCTCGATGCCTTCGACGCCGCGCTCGTATGCACGCCGGACGCGCCGAAGCCCGCGATTCTGGACTACCTCGCGCGAGCGGGAAAGCACGCCCTGGTGGAGAAGCCGCTCCACGCGGACACCGAGGGTGAGCTGGTCGAGCTCGAAGAGGTCGCGCGGCGGAACGGCGTCCTGCTCTACACCGCGTACAATCACCGCTTCGAGCCCCATTACGTGCGCATGCGCGACGAGATCCGCCAGGGGACGCTTGGGCGGATCTATCGCTGCCGCATGTTCTACGGCAACGGAACGGCACGCCTGGTACGCGACTCCGCGTGGCGCGATCAGGGCGCAGGCGTGCTCCCGGATCTCGGGTCCCACTTGCTCGATACGGCCCGTTTCTGGTTCGGCGAGCTTGCCGACGATTTCCGGGTGATCTCTGCCAGCCGTTTCGAGAACCGCGCGCCGGATCACGTCGTGATCGCTTCCGAGCAAAGCCGGCCGAAAATCGAGCTCGAGATGACGCTGTTATCGTGGCGGAATCGCTTTACGTGCGATGTCTTCGCCGAGTCGGGGAGCGCGCACATCGAGTCGTTGTGCAAGTGGGGGCCGACGACATTTACGCGGCGCACGCGGGTGCTGCCGAGCGGCCGTCCGCCGGAGGCATCGGCGACGCTGGTGCAGGAAGACCCGACCTGGGTGCTGGAGTACGAGCATTTCAGACGGCTGGCCGCGGAGCAGGCGCCCACGGATCTCGCGATTGATCGCTGGCTGCTCACCACACTGAACCGGCTCTCCGTCGAGGCCATTGAGGTCAGCAAATCCTGATGAACCGGCTGCCGGCCATTGCCTATCTAGGCATGACCCACCTAGGCTTGTGTTCGGCGGTCGCCGCCGCGAGCAAGGGCTTCACGACCGTGGGATTCGATACCGATCCCGGGCTGGTGGCGCGCCTGGAGAAGGGTGAGCTCCCGGTCGTTGAGCCGGGCCTGGATGCTCTCTTCCAGGAGCATCGATCGCGCCTGTCGTTTGCCGCGGATTCTGCCCCGCTCGGCGCGTGCGACGTACTGTACGTCGCTCCCGACGTGCCGACTGACGATGCCGGCCAGAGCGACTACACGACCCTCGATCGACTGCTCACGCTTGCAGTCGGCAGCGCCCGGCCGGGTGCCACGATTGTCGTGCTGAGCCAGGTGGCGCCCGGGTACACACGCGCCCGGCAGTTGCCAGAGCGGCCTCTCTACTATCAAGTGGAGACGCTTGTCTTCGGGCGCGCGGTCGAGAGGGCGACCAGCCCGGAGCGCTTCATGGTCGGTTCCTCCGATCCCTCGAAGCCGCTGCCTCCGGTCCTTCGTACGTATCTCGAAGCCTTCGGGTGCCCGATCCTGCCGATGCGGCTCGAGAGCGCCGAGCTCGCGAAGATCTCGATCAACTGCTGTCTCGTTGCATCGATCACCGTCGCCAACACGCTCGCCGAACTGTGCGAGAGCATCGGGGCGGACTGGTCGGAAATTGCACCGGCCCTCAAGTTGGACAAGCGAATCGGGCAATTTGCGTACTTGTCGCCGGGCCTCGGCATCGCGGGTGGGAACCTCGAGCGCGATCTGGCCACCGTGATACGGATGTCCGAAGGGCACGGCACCGAGGCGGGGCTGGTTCGCGCCTTCGCCCGCAACAGCGCGCATCGACGGAACTGGGCGCTCCGTACCCTGCACACGGCGCTGCTGGCCGACAAGCCGGACGCGCGGCTCGGCGTTCTGGGCCTGACGTACAAGGAAGACACACACTCCGTGAAGAACTCGCCGGCGCTCGCGCTGATTCGCCAGCTCGCGCCCTGGCCAGTGCAGGTCTACGACCCTGTGGTTCAGGCTTCCGCCGCTCGGCATCCGGCAGTGACGGGCGCCCACAGCGCGCTTGAGGCGGCGCGAGATGTAGATGCGCTTGTGGTGATGACTCCCTGGGCCGAGTTCCGGTCCCTCGATCCGGCTGCGCTGGCCGGTGCCATGCGCGGCCGGCTGGTGCTCGACCCGTTCCGGGTCCTCGATGGCCGGGCGGCGCTCGCTGCGCGGCTCGATTATCGAACGCTCGGCGTGAGCTGACGGAAGACGCACTCATGCTCACGCACACGCAGTCCGATGGTTCTCTAACACCCGATCGCGTCGTGGTTGTCGGCGCGGGCGGATTCGTCGGTTCGGCGATCGTCAACGGGCTCGGGACGGCCGGCATTCCGACGGTCGCCGTAGCGCGCGCGCAAGTCGACCTGCTGGCGGCCGACGCGTCTGAGAAGCTGTCGGCGCTGCTCGTCCCGGGCGACGTCGTGGTATTCGTGTCGGCGGTGGCGCCGGCCAAGACGTCTGCGCAGCTGTTGACCAACCTCACGATGGCACGCGCCGGAGCGGTGGCATTCGCGGGCGTACCGCCGTCACATCTGCTCTACATCAGTTCCGACGCGGTGTACGTCGACGATGCGAATCCCGTGACGGAGGCATCACCCGTGGCGCCCTCGACCATTCACGGCATGATGCACGCGGCGCGGGAGCTGATCTTCCGCACGGAAGCGCGTGCGCCGTTTGCAGTGCTTCGGCCGACGCTGATCTATGGTGCGGCCGACCCGCATGGCGGCTACGGGCCGAACCGTTTCAGACGGCAGGCGGCCAGCGGGGACCCGATCACGATTTTTGGAGAAGGCGAGGAGCGGCGCGACCACGTCGCTGTGGAGGACGTCGCGCGCCTGGTGGTGCGCATGATCCGCCACGGAAGCGTTGGCGTGTTGAATGCGGTCACCGGTGTGTCAACCTCGTTCCACGACATCGCGCACATGGTTGCTGCGAATTTCACCCCGGCGGCGGTCGTGCAGCCAGTGTCCCGCCCGGGGCCGCGGCCGCACCTGTTGCATCGGTTCTTCGACATCACGAGCTGCTACCAGGCGTTCCCCGACTTTCATTTCGAGCGGCTCCCCGACGGCCTCGCGCGCGTGCATCGCGAGGTAGCGGCGGCAAACGGCAAGGGCACCGTCCGTGTCGGTGCGAGTTGACGGGAGCAACGAATGGCTGAAGTGAATCTGCTCGCGAAGCTGCCGAAGGGCCGGCGCAACGTGACCGCGCGTGCGCACGCCAAGACGGCCGATCACATCCGCGTCTCGCGCGAGTACGGCGAGCTATACTTCGACGGTCCGCGCGAGTATGGCTACGGCGGCTACCGCTATGACGGACGGTGGGTTCCCGTCGCCGAGGACATGGTCCGGCACTGGGGACTGAAGGCGGGCGATCGGGTCCTCGACGTCGGCGCGGCGAAAGGCTTTCTCGTGAAAGACCTGATGAAAGCCTGCGTCGGGCTCGATGCGTTTGGACTCGACGTTTCGAGGTATGCGTTGATGCATTGTGAGCCGGAGGTCGTCGGCCGGCTTCACCTGGGGAATGCGATCGATCTCCCGTTTCCCGATAACAGCTTCGCAGCCGCGATCTCGCTGAACACCCTCCACAACCTGGATCGGGACGAGTGTATCCAGGCCCTGAAGGAACTGCAGCGGGTATCCGGCGGACGGGCGTTCGTGCAGGTCGACAGCTACCGCACGCCCGAGCAGAAGGCGATTTTCGAGGAATGGGTGCTCACCGCCTGCTTCCACGATTACCCGGAAGGCTGGATTCAGCTGTTCAACGAAGCCGGGTACTCCGGGGATTACTACTGGACGATCATCGAATAGGAAGGCGACACATGGGGGGCGGAGTCTTGTCGTTCGATCCGGTGATTGCGCGCGCGCGGTGCAAGCGTTACCGCAGGCGCATCCTGGACCTGTCGCAGAATGTGTCGGCGCTGCACATTGGCGGCGCCTTCTCGTGCACGGAGCTCGTTGATGCCATCTACAACGAGTTCATGCGCAAGGGCACTGACGGCGGCCGCGGCCCCGACACGTTTCTGCTGTCCAAAGGACACGGCTGCATGATTCAGTACGTGATCCTCGAGGATCACGGCATCATGCCGCACGTCGAGCTCGAGTCGTACTGCACGCCGCACGGGCGGCTCGGCGTCCACCCGGACCGCGGCAATCCCGGCATCGAAGCGTCGACGGGGTCGTTGGGACATGGCATGTCGATGGTCGTTGGCATGGCCCTCGCCGAGCGCGGACGCAGGCGTGACGGGGTCATTTACACGGTGCTGAGCGACGGCGAGCTGCAGGAGGGCTCCACGTGGGAGGCTGTGCTGATGGCGTCGTCACTGAAGCTCCGCAACATCGTCGCCTTCGTCGACAACAACGACTTCCAGAGTCTCGGCCGAACGTCGGAAACGCACCCCTCGCTGTACCCGCTCGCGGAAAAGTTCCGCTCCTTCGGCTGGGAGGCGGGCGAGGTCGATGGCCACGACACCGCGGCACTCTGCGCCGCGGTCGCGGGCCGATTAGGCGATCGCCCGTTCATGGTGATCGCCCGTACGACGAAGGGCAAGGGCGTGAGCTATATGGAGAATGTGCCGATGTGGCACTACCGTGCGCCCAATCCCGAGGAATACAAGCGGGCTGTCGCGGATCTGGAGGCCCAGCCGTGAGAAACACTTTTTCCGAAGCGCTCTACGAGGAGGCCACGAAGAATCCCGACCTCTACATCGTCGTCGCGGATATTTCGCCCGCCGGCAGCATGGCGAAGTTCAGCTCCGAGTACCCCGACCGCTTCATCAACGTTGGTGTCGCCGAGCAGTGCATGATCGGCGTCTGCGCGGGCCTCGCGCTCAAGGGCTGCCAGCCGTTTGCCTATACGATCGCGACGTTCTCGCTCTATCGTCCGTTCGAGATGGTACGCGACGACCTCGGGTATCAGAATCTGCCCGTGACAGTGGTGGGCATGGGGGCTGGCGTCATCTACTCCACGCTTGGCGGCACGCATCACACGCAGGAGGACATCGCCATTGCCGGCGCGATCCCGAACATGCAGATCATCGCGCCGTGCGATCCGCTCGAATGCACTGAGGCGACCCGGTGGTGCGCCCGGCAGAAGAACGGGCCCGTGTATCTGCGGATCGGCAAGGCAGGCGAACCCACCCTGACGAAGAACGCCGAGCCGTGGCAATTCGGGAAAGTGCGGTACCTCCGTCGCGGCACCGACGTGTGTATGCTCAGCTACGGCGTCATCACCAGGATGGCCGTCGAAGTCGCAGACCGATTGGAGGCGCAGGGTAAGTCCGTCTCGATCGTGTCGGTTCACACGATGAAACCGCTGGATCGCGAAGGGATCGCCGAGGCGTTGAGACGGCACTCCCACGTGATCGTCATCGAGGAACACGCGCCGCAAGGGGGTCTCGCGCCGCAAACGAAGCAGATCGCGTGGGACATCAGGGCGACGTGCCGGCTGGACACGTTCACCCTCCAGGACGCGTTCATCCATAACTACGGTTCGTGGGAGCAACTCCTGGCTTCGCACGGGATCTCCCCCGACCGCGTCATGGCCGCCATCACCTGAGACCTCCGGTCGCCATGAAGGTGCTCGTGACCGGTGCGTCGGGCTTTCTCGGCGCCTTCGTGGCCCGCGACCTCGCCGGCGCTGGGCACGAGGTCACTGGGCTCCATCGCTCCGACTCGCGTTTCCTCCAGCGGCTGGCGGGTGCGTGCGCCGTGACGCTGGTACGCCGGGATCTCGCCGACGTTGGCACGCTGTCCGGCCCCTTCGACGCGGTGGTCCACACCGCGGCGACCTCCCCCGCGCCCGGGATCGATACGGCCAGGGTGGTGCGCGACAACGTAGCAGGAACCGCCGCTCTCATCGCCGACGCCGAACGGTGGGGGTGCCGGAGTTTCATCTTCTGTTCGTCCCTCTCGCTATACGGGGTGATTTCGCGAGCGGTGGTCGACGAGTCGACCCCTATCGTCAACCCGGATGCCTACGGCGCCACCAAGCATCTGTGCGAGCTGATGCTGGCCGACCGCGCGGGAACGCTTCCCAGCCTCTCGCTACGACTGCCGGGTGTGCTGGGGCCTGGAGCACATCGCAACTGGCTGTCGGGCGTCGCCGCGCGCCTGCTGGCC
This sequence comes from Acidobacteriota bacterium, assembly GCA_023265015.1. Classification (GTDB taxonomy): domain Bacteria; phylum Acidobacteriota; class Vicinamibacteria; order Vicinamibacterales; family UBA2999; genus Gp6-AA40. The sequence continues at coordinate 17,623 of JAHFUO010000015.1, forward strand.
GGTGAGCCCGTTCGAGCCTATCACCTCGACGGTCCCTTCAATAACGCCGCATACGTGGCCGATATCGCGGCGCTGGCTCGCCGCGTTGTCTCCCGGAGTTGGACAGGATTCGACGCGGTCGTGCTCGGCGCACGCGGCGAGATCACCGTCCGCGGCGCGATCCAGCGGTTAGCCGCGGGATTGAACGTGGTGCCGAACATCGAGGAGCAGCCGGTTGTGAAGCCATCCTTCACGCTGTCTCCCGACCGTGCGATCGCCTCGTGGGGATACGACCCACTGGAGATCGGCGCGTTGATCGACCGCTACGCGGGCGACGTGCTCGCCTGGCACCTGGGTGCGTGACTACGCACGGGCGGTGCTCAACAGAGGAGTCGCCGTCGATTGATATGGAGCCAGAGCGCGAACGCGTCGTACGGGGTCAGCGGAATGCCGCCGGTGAGTATCGCCTCCGAGGAAAAGAGCCTCATGGCGGCCCCTTCACGGAGCCGCAACCCGGAGACCACCTCACGTCTGGCTTCGACTTCGTAGAAGATGCGCCAGATCGCGCCGAGACCGGCGAACCCGAGATCGAAATCGAAGCGGCTGAACAGGCGGATTGATTCCGGCGGCGGCGTCCATCCGAGCTCCTCGTCCAGCTCGCGCAACAGCGCATCCCGTTCGGTTTCTCCCTGATCGACACCTCCTCCGAAGCAGCCCCAGCAGCCGGGGAAAAAGATTCCGTGCTTCATGTCCCGCATCTGGAGGAGGTACTGACCATCGACGACGAGGATGCAGGCGACGGCGTCGCCAGGTGTCAACGGCGTCGTGAGATCGAGGCGCGGGTCCGCGGCAACTTCCGGATCAGTTGCTCTGTCGGTCGTCGGCTTCGTCATGTGCCCGGAAATCAGCCGGCGATGCTCTCATGCATCGACTCGTGGTAACGCTCGAAAATCTCGTCAAGCGGGCCCGTTGCGATGATCTTCCCCGATTGAAGCAGGACTCCCTTGTTGCACGTCGTGCGCAGCAGGTGCTCGGAGTGACTGGCGAGTACGATGATCCGACTCCTGCCCATGAACTCTTCCATGCGGTGCGCGGCACGCTCGGCGAACCGGGCATCGCCGGCGCCAATCCCCTCGTCCATGAGCAGAATCTCCGGGTTGAGCGCCGTTGCAATCGAGAAGCCCAGGCGGGTCGCCATCCCGGTTGAATAGGTCCGGTATGGCAGCGACAGGTACTCACCCAGCTCGCTGAACTCCTCGATTTCCGGAATGATGCGTTCGATCTCCGCGCGCGAAAGGCCGTGGAGCGAGCCGGCGGTGATGATGTTCTCGTAGCCCGTGTCCTCACCGTCGAGCCCCGGCATGGTGTCGAACAGCGAGGTGATGCGACCGTCCGCGAGCACGCGGCCCCATGTCGGCTCGTAGATGCCCGCCATCACGCGAAGAAGGGTCGATTTGCCGGCCCCATTGTGTCCGACGAGGCCCATCCGATCGCCGTCCCGGCAGGTCAGCGAGATGCCGCTCAGCGCCCTGACGACGACCCGCTCGGTCACGTGTTGTTCGCGGTAAATGATGCCGCCGGTGGCACGCTCGAAAAGCGCCCGCCGCAACGACGGCTGCGAGCCGTACACCGGAAACAGGACGTGGACGTCTTCGATCGCGAGCGAGGCCATGGCTGATCAGCTCCAGTACGCGATGCGCCGGCGAAAACGTCTGAACACGGGGTACGTGACCGCCCATCCGACGGCCGTGATGGTCAGCACGGCGACATAGGTCGACCGGGCCGGGACGCCGTTCATCAGCGGCACTCGCATCACCTCGATGATGTGGTAGAGCGGGTTGAACGTCACGAAGACAACACGGCTGGATGCCTGCAGCACCGAAGGCGGCCAGAAGATGGGCGTGACGAAGATGGCAATCTGGACGATGTTGGCGACGAGCGGCTGGAGGTCGCGATACCGCAGGCACGCCAGCCCCAGCAGGAGGGCGATCCACACGCCGTTGATCACCGCGAGCGCAAGTCCGGGCAGCAGGAGGAGCACGCGCGTCCCGAAGTTGTGCGGTGCGAAGAGAGCGATAGCGGCGACGTACACGATCACGCTGTGCAGAAAAGTGATGACGTTCCGCCAGACGAGCGCATACGCGAGAATGGAGTAATCGAGCCGCGTCTGCCGGAACAGGTTCGGATTCGAGGTGAACAGCCCGCAGCTTTCCGTCACCATGGACTGGATGAACACCCATACGATCAGGCCGGCCGCAAGGAACGGAATGTAGGTGGCAGGCGCCTGCTTCCAGAGCCCGACGCCAATGGTCCCGAGCGCGGCCACTGACATCCCGAGGCTGACGGTGCCCCAGAAGGGGCCGAGGACCGTGCGGCGGTAACGCCGCTTCACGTCCAGCCAGCCCAGGCGGCCGTAGATGTGCCACTTCGTCAACCCTCGGAGAAGATCCTCCCGGGCGGTCGTGACAAGCGGCTGCAATCGTGGATCGTTTACACCAGGTGTTCCGTCTGACGCGGGTTCTGGCGCGCTGCCGATGATTACGGGTTTAACCGGCATGTTCGCGTGTCAACGTGCTTGTGGCGTCAGCCTCAATCTTCAGCGTCATCTCTTCGAAAGCCTCACGGATGATGGGCGCGCGGTCGGCCTGCCACACGATGTGTTGGAACGGCTTTGCGAATTCGAGATCTCGCCCGACCCGCAAACCGCCTTCGGAGATCGATCGCTCCGAGCTGCTTGGGTCGGCACCGACGTCCAGGAATACAACGTAGCGGGAGCGCTCATCATACCAGCAAAGCTCCATCGGACCGTGCATCAGCGCCAGGTTGAGCCAGGCGGCTTCATAGAGCGCCATCCGCACCTCGAGGTTCCAGCGCGCCGCTTCGCAAAACGTCTCGCCGGCGAGCGCGGGCGGTGTCGAGGGTACTGGCGACTCGGTGTCGTGCACGAAGATTGGTGCGAATCGCCGGCGGTCGAGGCCTCCGACGAACTCGCGCCACTCGTCGATACGGCTGTTCCGATCCACCGAGGCGGGCGACTCGCGCAGCGTGATCACGAGTGGCCGGCGTCCGGGACAGACCGCTTCGAGGAAGTCGGCCACGAGCGCGCGTCCGTGTTCCGTCGCACGGAGCAGCGGCCAGATCGGCACTCCGGCCGACGCGTGCTCGTGCACGAGGCGCTTGTCGGGCTGACGCGGCAGCCACACGCGAAAGTCGCGTGGCACCAAGGCCGCTGAACCATGTGGGATTGTTGCCGCGGCCTGCTCCCGCGTAGCGCAGATCGTATAGCCTCGAACACTCGGCAGGAACGCGAGCAGCGGGACGAGAACGTGACGCACCCGCCATTGCCGGCGCGACGCGTCGATCGCCGACTCGTACGCAGGCAGCTCCTGCCGTAGTCCTTCATGCTGTCCCGGAACGAACAGGACGAAGATCCCGTCGAGTCCGCGCCGACGCCGCTCGACCTCCGCGCCGGCGAGGAACGTCGCAAAGTCGAAGGTCACGGGCGAAGCACCCAGATCGAACACGAACAAAAGGCAGTCGTTCGGGTACGTGCTGCCTTGCGCTCCGCGGCGGCGAAGGAGATCGCCCAACGCCACCAACCCGGACCGAAGGCGGCGTGTCATCGCGAGACGAGGGTTACGCAATTCGTTCCCCGGCGCGCGGAGCAGGTAGCACAGGCCGTACGCGCGCACGCCGTCTGCGATTTTGCGGGCGTGAAGACGCGTCCGACCAAAGAGCATGGTGACGCGATTCGCCGTCATGGCTGATGCGAGGCGACGTGTGCGCGGGACTGCGCGACCTGCCGCCATTGATCCAGGAACACGCCTTCATACGCCCGAACCATCGCGTCCATGTCATATCGATCGGCGACACGCTGACGCCCGGCCCGTCCAAGAGCGCACGCGTTGTCTGGGTTTTCGATCAACCAGCAGATCGCCTTCGCAAGCGCCGCAGCGTCGGACGGCGGGACCAGCAGCCCGGTTCGCTCGTGCACGACAGCTTCAACATTGCCGCCGACCGCCGTGGCGATGACAGGCTTGGCTGCCGCCATGGCTTCGAGAATCGCATTCGCGCTGCCTTCCTCGAGTGATGGATGCGCAACGATGTCCACAGCCGACAGCACCTGAGGTACGTCTCGCCGTGTGCCCAGGAAGATTATGGAGAAAGCTGCGCCGTCGGCGGCGGCCCTCGCCTCGAGCTCGGCGCGGAGAGGTCCGTCGCCAACGAGCAGCGCTGCGGCTTTCGGGTGGCGACTCATCACGCTCTTCCAGGCCTCGAGGAAGACGCCGTGGCCCTTAGAGGCGAGCATATTGGCGATGACGGCGACGACGGGCCCGTCGGTGCGCACGCCGAGCTCGCGGCGGAAGCGACGATCGAATGGCAGGTCGAAACGTCGCGCGTCGATCCCGTTGCGGATCACAATGATCTTCTCCGGCGGAAGCCTCTCCTGCCGGATGGCATCCACTCTAACGGCTTCGCCATTGGCGATCACCAGGTCGGTCAGCCGATTGGCCACGCGCTCGATCAAGCGCAGACCAGGCCTATCCACTTTAAAGAGCCCGAGGCTGAGACGCGTCGAGAGGATCACCGGTACGCGTGCAGCGCTGGCAGTGAACGTCGTGAAGATGTAAGCCCAGAAGAGAAGACCAACCACGACGTGAGGCCGCTCAGCGAAGACAAACCGGACGAAGCGCCACACCCGCCGGAGAATATCGATGGCGTCGCCGAGCCGGCTGTCGTTCAATCTGCGCAGCCCGATGACCTTCACGTGCACCGCCGCGCGCTCGAGGACATCGGCAAGCGGGCCGCGGCGGCCCAGGCAGCACACGACGGGCTCGAACCGTCTCCGGTCGATCCTGAGCAACAGTTCTGTCAGCTGTTGCTCGGCCCCGCCAATATCGAGCCCGTTGATCACGAACAGGACCTTCAGCCGCACCGCGGGCAGCGCGGGCCTGAGCGCATCGTTGATCACTTGGCGGTGAGGTCGCTCTGGAACAGTGCGGGCGGGCGTTGCTCCGTCCCGGCCAGATCGTCCGCGCGCACTGTGTAGATCGGACCTTGAAAGCCCAGATGGCGTACCCGCTGCCCGATGCCGAGGTCGTGCAGATAGGCGGTAATGATCACGACGGCAACGTCTTCGAGCGCCTCGGCAGACGGACGCCGGATCGGCAGGTTGATTCCGGGTCCGTACGCGCGTTGTCCCTCGTACTGCGGCGTGTCGTCGAACATCACCGCGTACTTCGCGTTCGGGAACAGCCCGAACAGCGCCTGGGAGTAGGCATTGGCGCCGTACAGGGCAATCGCGCCGTCGATGGCGTTTAACCGCGCCCGCCCGAGTTGGACGCGCTCGGCGAGATCCGCACCGAGCGACCCCGTTGCCTCTCCGCGTGGAGGTGAAACGGCTCTTGCCCGCCCGGCGCGCAGCAGGAACCCGCGATCGTGTCCATCCTTGACGTCGACGACTTCCATCACCTCGAAGCCGGCGCGAACGAGCAGCATTTCGAACTCCTCGCGACGATAGTAGTGAACGTGCGGGTAGTGGAAGTCGACGATGGAGCGCGTGCGATCGATGTACTCGGCACTTGGGATCTCTATGTATGCGACGCCATGTGCCTCCAAGCGCGCGCGCAGGGCCTCCAGGAACGGCAGCGGCTCCGGGATGTGCTCGACGACCTGACGCGACACGATCACGTCGAATCGGCGATCGCCGAGCGCCGGAGCCGGGAAGTTGCACTGGTGCAGCGTGACACCTGTGCCTGCGAAGTCCTCCTGCCGCAGGGCGCGGCTCGGCTCCACCAGGTGCACCTCCCGTGCGCGCCGCGCCATCGTCCGTGACAGAACCCCGGTGCCTCCACCGACATCGACGACGAGCGGGTGAGCCGGCGCCCGCGAAAGGATGTAGTCGGCCGTGACCTCCAGGTTCCTGATCATCGATTCGCTGACGGGCGTGTTCGTCAGCACGCTTGCGGCATACAAATCGTCGAGGCGGTCGAGGTCGAAGGCCGCGTTGTACAGATGGCCGCACGACGAACACGCCACGATGTTGAGCGTCCCGAAGCCCGGCGCAATCCCGAGGGCGGTCGGCGGGCAGAACGGATGGATTGGCGCGCAATCGACCGCGAAGACCGGTTCGGCGGCCGTTTCCCCGCAAACGACGCAGTACGCGATTCCCATTCGAATCCTTCTCCCCGGTGTGGCGCCAGCCCGGCCTCAGGCCCTGACGACGTCTGCCTCCGTGCAAAGGCAGTCCCGCACGAATGCTGAAACGCTCTCCGTCACCGTCGGAGCGTGATATCCGAGCGCACGTGCGCGATCGGTCGAAATCAGGAACGGCGATTTCCCGGTCGTCTCGTACTGAATGCGCTCGGGAAGACGCAGGCAGGCGAACACGTGGGCGAAGAGCGCGCGGAACGTCATCGGCTCGCTCGCCGCGAGGTTGGTGACGGTATATCCAGGGCGTGGCGCGTTGATCCACGCTTCCAGGAAGCACGCGAGATCGCCCACGAACACGATGTTGTTGAACAGGGCATCCGGGTGGCGGGCCGTGAGCGTCTCGCCCCGACGCGCCCGCGCCAGGGCCTCCGACAGGAAATTGTCGTGCGAGCCGCGGCCCACGGTGCCCGGCAGGCGGATCGACAGCCCCGACGGCAAGCCGCTGGCGGCCGCCGCCTCGAGGAGCGCCTCCCCCTCAGCCTTCGAACGCCCGTATGGATTCGGGTCGACGGGAGGCAGTGCCTCGGTCACGACCGGCACGGTGATGTCCCCGTAGACGGACATCGATGACAAAAACACGACGGCTCGCGCGCGCGCGGCACGCGCCTGCGCAAACAGCATTCGCGCCGCCTCGACGTTGCTGGCGAGAAGCTCACCGGGGTCGGCACAGGTCGACGGCGTTTCCGCGGCGCAATGTATCAGGACATCGAATCGATCCGGCAGGAGACCCGGCTGCCGCAGGTCGCCGGGGAGCACGGAAACGCCAGGTGGAAACCCCGACGAAGGGCGCACGCGGCGCACCGTGGCCGCGACGGGATAGCCGCGCGACGCAAACCATCGTGCAAGGTAGCCACCGACGAACCCCCCGGCGCCGGTGACCACGACGACAGGCGCGGCGCTCATGCGAGGGCCTGATGCGGAACGGGCGCCTGTGCGGCGATCTGCGCGAACTGGATCAGTTCTTCGATGTGTTCGATGTCGCCTGGTGTCTCGAGCACGAGCCCTTCGAGGACGAAATGCATCGAGCAGCCCTGGCCGAGAACGGTGTCGAAGATCGCCCGCCGCCGCGCCGCCCGCCGGGGCAGCATGTGCGTGGAGCACATGAGTACGCCCTCGAAGTCGCTCAGGTTGCGGATCATCCCTTCGAGCACCAGGTAGGAGTGCTGAAAGATGTTCTCGTTGACGGGCAGGACGTAGACGAACCCTTTTCGCTGGCAGTAGTCCCGCAACACCAGCGACTGAACGGGGACGGGGATCGAGTAGCCGCCAAATGGCCGCGACGTGACGTACCCGCGGTAGCCTTTTCTCTCGCTCGGCACCGCACTACTCATCGAAACCGGCCGGCTGCTGGTACGCCATGCCGAGACGGGTGACGGGCCGGGGCGTGATAGGCAGGTAGAACGCCCCGAGCGACTTTTCCGGGCTGACGTACGGCGTGAACAGGCCCGTGATCCGGCAGTTCAGCGACCAGCGCGTCGTCGATTCCTCATTCAGCACATTTCCGTGCAGGAAGTTCGGGCAGAAGATCAGCACGCTGCCGTACGGAACTGTGAGCCAGATGAGATCGTTCTTCACGTGTTCGTAGAGCGCCTTCATGCCGCCTGCGCCGAACTCATTCATCCGCGCCGTCACCGCCTCCGACTTCCGCCGGGGCAGGATGAACATCGACTTGGTGCTCTCGACGTCGACGAGTGGCAGCCATTCGACCACCTGGTATGGGCTCTCCCCGCTGAAGACGTCGGCATGGAGGTCGAGCAGTGACGTCCGGTCGCGCGGCATCTGGATCGAGAAGTTGATGCGGTTCTGCATCGCCAGCTCATTCCCCACCAGCGTCTCGAGCGCCCTGCGCGCCAGGCGGAAATACGTGGGGCGGAACCACGACTGATCGTTGATGGCGCGATAGAGTCCGAGCCGAAGCGCGTTCAGCTTCTCGACGGGGAGGACGTCGTGCAGGTCATTGAGGAACGCGTCCTCATCGGACGGCAGCACCGCCTCCATGTGCTTGCAGGCCGCCGCCACGATCTCATGACGCATCGCGTCGAGAGCGGACCGGTCCTCGACATCGATGATGACGTATCCGCGCTCGAGAAACCCCTCCACGAGCGTGTTATCAGCGCGATCGTAGAACGATGAAACCAGGCTCATCACAGGCAGGACTCCTCAGTCCAGTCGCAGGCCGCCCCCGCCGCGAGGGGCCGGGGCCCTCGCGCAGGGACAATTGAGAAGTTCGAGATCATACACCATGCTCCAGACGGAGAACCCGGACGCGGATGCTCTCGCCGTGGGCCTCAAAGCCCGTCTGACCGTCCTTCGATAGCAGCTGCACGATGATCGTTCGACCCGGCGCGGGCAGATCGGCTGTTATGGTCACTCGGATCCATCCGTCGGACATGCGCGTCGCGTGCACCGTCGCGTGAAGCGACTCGCGCGCCTGCGTGACGGTTTCGGCGGTATTCAGGTCCACGTCTGCGAGCGCGACCGAGCTTCGTCCATCGAGCAGCTGCAGGCGTACGCGATTCGTGGAATCGCTCGCAACTTCTGCGGTGAGCGTGTGCCGGCCTGGTGGCGACCCGAGCGAGCTGGCGGCCACGTAGTGCTCGCCGCCCGCTCCTCGCGCCACAAGGCGGTACACGCCGGTTGGGCGGCGATCTCCGCCGGCGATTGCTTCGAACGTGGCGTGGGAGGTACTCGCAACGCGCGCGAGCAGTTCCGGGTACGTTGGAACCTCGGACCGCGGTAGTAGCGGGGCATTTCCGGTGGCCGACGCAGTCGAGGACGCAGTCGCTGTACCTCCACGCCGGATCGCCGTTGCCAGGAGCTCGGCGGCGTTGAGGTTGCCGAGCGACGACATGTGGCCGTACAGACCGTTCTTGACCGGGGCGTAATAGGCGGAGAAAGCCGATCGATCACGCCGGTACACCGCCTTGAGCGGTTCAAACTGGTCGACGACATCGAAGCCCGCCCGTTTGACACACGCGAGCACACGGTCCGCAGGCGGTGGTGGCGTTTCGGTGCGCGTGTAGACCAGACCGCCGTACTGCATGAACACCAACGCATGAACGTCGCTCGATCTCGTCTGTCGGCCGAGCCGGTCGAGCAGAGCGCACGTCACCGCCGGACCATCCACCTCGGCATGGATGTATCCTTCCGGCGAGAGGAACCAGAGCTGCGGCGCCAGCTTCGCCAGGACCGCATCCGCCGCCGCCGAGTGCCCCAGAGCCCGCACCGAAGATCGCCGAGCGCGGTCCCATGCTGAGCGTAGCCCCCCGCCTTGCAGATCACCCGGCCGATGTTCCGTCAGCACGCCGTTGTCCAGACCGTAGTACGGCTTGGGCTGGCCGTACACCGAGTACTCTGCGCGCGCGATGTCATCGTCGAGAAAGCCGACCACCAGCGTGTGCGGCCGCACGAGCGGCAGGAGCTGCTCGGCCCGCATGATGATTTGATCGGTTCCATACCCGCCGACACCGGCATTGACAACCGGAGTGCCGAGGATCCGTTCGAGGTGCGCCGGCCAGGTCTCGCTGTCGACGACATCGGAACCCGCTGTGAACGAATCACCGACGGCGAGAACGCCGCCCACGCGCACACCTGGTTCGTCCAGTCCGTTGGACCGGATTCCGAGGTCGAGCGTGTTGAAACCCGGCCCTCCCACCCAGGGGCGCATGGTCCAGCCGAGCCGCGAATCCAGGAGCGCTGGTGATTCGACCTGTAACGCCTGAATACGCTGAGTACGCCAGTTTGCGCCAGAGAAGATTGGCAGTCCCCGCCAGGCGCGATACGCGCCCTCGACGGCCGCGATCGCCATCAGCGACGACACGATGACGAGCCCGACCCTGATCAGGATGCGGGCAGGCGCGCGACCGGCGGTGCGTCTCGCAGTAGTCATTCGGAGCGACTCACGGGAAGAGAGGCTCGGGACGCCTGCTTCGCGCATGCGCCTCCGGCCTGGGTACGTCCCATCGCAGATGGCGGTGGTATTCCGCGGCGCAATCCCCGATTGCTCGCCGAAGCTGATCGCCCACAGGCGTGTGCGCGACATCGCGGCGGCGGCCAAGGTGCTCGAGCAGCTCGAAGGCAAACTCGATTTGCCCGTAGGTCTCGGCCAGCGCCGCGAGCTTCAAGACGCGTTCAACGCTGGGTGTCGCGTCGTCGTTTATCGGGTCGCGCAGGTAGAGCGCATGTCCTTCAACCAATTGTCCCCAGGCAGATGTCAACAGTCCGAGTCGGGGTTCGACGATCGAAAGATGCTGCGCCGCCACGGGCGATTCGGCCCTGCCGACGTAATGATGGGCAAGGAGATCGAAGAAGGTGAAGCCCGCGTGGCGCAAGACGCGATCGATGTCGTCGAACAGTGGCCGTGATTGGTAAGACTCGACAAAGGCGACCTCGACAAGGATGCCAAGGACGCTGTCGAGAACTGGTCTGGCGCCGCGGAGCACTTCGAGCTCTGCGCCCTGCACGTTCAGCTTGAGAAAATCGACCTCCCGTACGCCCGCTCGCACGGCCCAGTCCTCGAGGCTGATGACGTCGATCTCCTCCGAATGAACCTCGCGAAAGATCTCCCGTGCCACGGAGACCTGCGTCGGGTTCTCGAACTTCCATCGATCCGTCACGCGGTGCTTCTGCCGCAGATAGGAGCTCCCGCCGGAGAGGTTGTTCTGGTGGAACGTCAGCCTCCCCGTAAAGCTCCAGAGGCCGGCTGCGAAGAAGTCCGTCGGGAAGCGATCCTGGTCGCGGGAGGAATTCAGGCGATGTGCTTCAGGTGCGTCGGGCTCAAATCCGAAAAACCTCAATCGGTTTCGAGAGAAGGGGCGCCATCGGGGATCGCGATCCACTTCTCGAGCTCCTGCATCGACGACGACGAGCGCATCGTGTGGCTCGAGCATGTCAAGCAGGCGTGGCAAGAGGATCAGTGCCGAGCGTTCGCGGTAGTCTCGAGCCCGTGTCGCGACCGAACCCTCAGACTCCACGCTGCCGGTCTGCATTGCCCGCACGCGGGAGTCAAGCGCCTCGTACGCAGCATTTCTCGCTGCGAGTACTTCTCGCGTTTCCGCCAGTTCGGCGCCAATGGAGGCCAGCTGCGCTGCCAATGCTGCATCGTGCTCGGTTACCCTGGCGAGAGCCGTGCGCGTCTCGGCGAGCTCGGCGCCGGCCGACGCGAGCTGCTGGGTCAATGCTGCATTCTGCTCGGTGAGCTGGGCAAAGGCGGCGCGTCTCTCGGTGGGCTTCTCATCGAGCCGACGCTTGCCTACCACGAATCCTCCTCCACTATGAGAATTCCCGGCTCGGGACGGGCGCGGTCGCCGACGCGGTGACAGCTTCCGTTGCGAGCAACCCGGATGACGCCAGCGGCAGATCGGAGCGGAGCGGGCCACGCTCGTCGCGTGCTTTGCGATCTCGTTGGGCAACCGCGAGCCGGCGGCTTCCGACAGCGGGCGGAAGCACGCCTGCCAGGGGATAGCACCAGTATCGGCCAAGGGCGAATCCCGGCTGCCGCAGTTCGATTTCGTCGATCAGCGGCACCTCGCCTTGCCACGTCAGACGCCGCTCGCCGCCCAACGGCGTCCGGAACACGGCTGGTTTCCCAGGCACAAGATCCAGCGGTCCGGCGATGACGTGATCCAGCGAGCGACGCATCAATTCATGTCCCGTGGCCTGCTCGGACAAACCGTGCTCCTCGTCGAAGAGCCACCGGTACGTGGCGGCCGCGTCGGGCAGCAGGATCGTGGCGGAGGTACCGAGCGACCCCACGACACGCGACAACCTGGTCTCGACCAGCGCCATCGCGAGGACCTGTTCAGCGTACGCAAGATCATTGGCCCGCAAGGCGCTCAGCAGGCGCAGCACCTCGCGCGTGCCGGCCACACGCTTGATCAGGGCATCGGACTGGAGCTCGGCGGCGCGCCACTTCTCGGGTGTGCGCTCGCCTGGGTGAATGTAGAAATATTGCGTCGCTGATAAGTCGTTCGCCGGGCTGTCGTAGCGGAGCCACCATGCGCCAAGGCTCAACGTGTCCAGCCGCTGCGGCTTGGCGTACCACTCCACATCCTTGGTCAGAGGCGCCAGGCTCAACGAGAACAGGTCGTCAGAATCGGTAATGTAGTGCACGTCGGCCGGATTGGGCCGGTGCGCCGGGAGCGCCTGCTCGTTCAGGCCCAAATACCCGGGGTCGTACGCGAACATCTCCCGCACCAGTACCCGCATCAAATACCCTTCCTCGGCAACGGGCCACAGGATGAACTCGGGATGGATCGGAAAGTTCGGGCTGTCACGCACGTACGTCAGCGTGAGCGGATGGATGTGGCGCATCGCCAGATCCACAAGCGCACGGCTCGTTGCGTCGATGACACCCGTCGACGGGTCCTGGAAAGTCTGCCTGACGGCGGGCACGGCCGTTTCACTGACGACCCGCACATAGGTCATGAAAATCGCCCGATTGCCTGCCGCTGCGAGATCCGCGATATGTCCAAACGCGCCATTCGACCAGATGACGTCCGGCGGAATCAACAGCACCATGGCGCCAGCCCGCCGCGCCCCGTCGATAGCCTGACGCCATAACATATGATGCATGCCAATCGGGTCGACCGTCCTATGGATGGCGCGCGCGACGATCTCACAGTCGACGATCTGTCGAGCCCGCTGGTACGCTGGCGATGCCTCGATAGAGGCCGCATCTTCACGGGATGTTTGTATGCGATAGACGACCTTGTGCCGCCGGGCGAATGCCTCCAGATTGCCGGACGCGAGCAGGCTTGGCAGGTTCACTTCCAGGAAAACACTCGTGTGCCATGGACCCCAGACGGCCGTCGAAAAGTGAAATGTCCTGGACAGGACCATAGGTTCCTGACTTCCGTTTGGTCTTGATGATCGAGGTAAGGGGGCCCGCCCACATGACGGAGGCCGGGCACGCTCATAGCACACGAATAGCGTCCCATGATAGCGTAGCCCGGTCCGTTCGCGGCCCGGTCCGTCCTACCAGGCAAAAGTTCACGCTGTCTGTGTTCGTTCCCTGAGCTCTGGAGCTGTACGTGACACCAGCCGCGCAAGCCACGGCGATGCGTTTGCGATATTGGAGCGAAGCCAACATCGCACGCGACCAGGGCCGAATCGCCCGTGCACTGAGCCTCTACGCCAAGGCTACGGCGGTGTCGCCGTCGCCAGAGGCGTCTTACGAGGCCGGGAACTTCGCGCTCGACGTGAGCCACGGCGTCGCAGGGCTGCGCGATCTGTACCAGCGTCACCGTCGCAGCTTCGGTTTGTCTGTCGAAGAATGTCACGACGCCGTGTTGAAGACGCTGCTCGGTCAGGAGGGTCTCCAATTCGGCATTGATCGTCTGACCCAGGCGAACGCGTTCCCTGGCGTGCCGGTGGAATGGCACGAGTTGATGGCGGACGTGCTCGCGGCACGCGGGCAGCTGCACCAGGCATTGCAGTGGCGCCGCCTCGCGCACCGGCGCGATCCCGCACGGCACGCCAACCAGTTGGCGATCGCAGGCCTCTGCGAAGCGCTCGGCATGGTGGAGGACGCGGCGCGAGCGTACGACCGGATACTCGACAGGTGGCCCGGCGACCCTGACGCCATACTCGCGCTGACCGGGATTCGGGAACGATCGGGCACGGGTGTCGACGAGGCACGGCTCGTCGAGTTGTTCAAGGCGGCGTGGCGCGAACCTTCCCCTGGAAACAAGAATACTGAACACGAAGCGGCCGACCTGGTCGCGTGTCGACTGCTGCAACTTGTCTGGGCGGTGGCGAGGCGAGGATCGAGGCGCATGCCGGCTGAGGCCCGTCAGCGGCTTCCGATACTGGTGCAGAAGCTGGCCGCCAGTCATCCTCATCATCCGGCTACGCATCTGGCGGAAGGCTACATGGCGTGGATCGACGGCCACGCGACGGTTGCGCGACAGAAGTTTCTGGCCACCTCGCTGGCGATCGCGAGTGGGGCCGTTCTCAAGACCGGTTCGCCCGAGTGCGATGCCGCGCTCGACGAGGCTGTTCAGTGGGCCCGTGTGCTCGTCACCGATTCCGGCGCCCGTCTGCTGCCGGAGAGTCGCAGGCCAGTCATTGACACCGCGGCCCTCGAGCGGGCACATGCACGCGAGACCTGGGCGACCGACGGAATGCTGACGGCGATGCCGATGTACTCGGCGTCGCTGCGTCTCCACTACGTCCGGAGCGTGCCACTTCAATATGAGATCCGCGGCGATTACAAAGTGCTGTGGCACGAGGGACTCTTCTACGCCGTGCCTCGCCGCGTCTCGGAGTTCACGATCATCGACGGCCGAGTATTCCGGTTAAAGGGAAGGGCGCGTTCATCCCGTCAACCCCTGCCTCCCCGGCTGCTCGATCTCGCCTACCGGCTTCGGGCACTGCGTCGGGCAGCACTTGCCACGATGGCACTCCGGCAATTGGCGCGCCTGGGCCGATTTGCAGGATCGACCTGGTTGCGCCGCATGGCAAGCCGGGCGACGAGACTGTCGTGGATGAGGTATGGCGTCAGGGGCGTCCTCGTGGCGACGACTTCACAAGAGCTCTTCGCGTTGATCGATCGAGACTCGAATAATCCTCGGCAGGCGTTCGCCGTCGTCCCCGGCGACAGAATGGCTCGATGAGAAACCGATACTTCCTGCTTCTGGACCTTCCACTGATCGGGATCGCTGCTCTCGGAGCGTTCGTGCTGCGCTTCGATCTTCGGTTCGCAGCGTATCACCAGGAGTTTGTGTATTTCGTGCTCGTGGCGTCGATCATGAAGCCGCTCACGTTCTACGCTGCGGGAGTGTACGGGCGCTACTGGCCTTACGCCTCCGTGCCCGACCTCGTGATGCTGATGCTGGCGGGCACCGCAGCATCCATGCTCGTTGGGATCACGTTGGTGGCCGGCCTGTGGGTCGGAGTGTTGCCCTCGTTCTCACGCTCGGTCGTGGTGATCGATTGGCTGCTCACGCTGGCGCTCGTTGGAGGCCTCAGAGGGGCATTTCGCGTCATGGCGGAGTCTCAGCGCCACCGCCGGCCTACCAGCGGCACCACACCGCTCGAGCGGGTCCTGATCGCGGGTGCCGGCCACGCCGGGATGATGGTGGCGCGCGACCTTCAGTGCAATCCCCAACTGGGCATGAGCGCGGTCGGGTTCCTCGACGACGATCCGACAAAGGGAGGAAAGCTTATTGGCGGACTCCGCGTCGTGGGTCGCCTCGATGAATTGGCGCAGGTCGCTGTCACCAGAAGAATCACTCGCGTCATCATCGCGATGCCCACCGCGCCCGGCAGTGTTGTTCGCAGCATTGCGGCGGAGTGCCAGGCGCTGTCGCTGACGTCGATGGTGATTCCCGGTATCTTTGAACTGGTCGGAGGCCAGGTCACCGTCGGACGTCTTCGTCAGGTCCAGATCACGGATCTGCTGCGCCGCAGTCACGCGGCGGGCGCGTTCAATGCCCCGGCATATATTTCCGGGCGCACCGTGCTCGTCACCGGTGCCGGAGGATCCATCGGCCGCGAAATATGCTGGCAGGTCGCCAACTTTCAGCCGAAGGAGCTCGTCATGCTCGGACATGGCGAGAACAGCCTCATCGAGGCGCGCGCTCACCTGCTTCGCGATTACCCGGACGTTCCGGTCTCTTGTCATATTGCCGACATCCGCAATGAGACGCGACTCTCGAGCGTGTTCAGAGCGCTGCAACCTGAAGTGGTCTTTCATGCCGCGGCATACAAGCACGTGCCGTTGATGGAGGAGAATCCCGAAGAGGCTCTCACCAACAATGCCGTGGGCACGCGGAACGTCGTGCGCGCCGCACTTGTGGCGGGGACTGCACGTTTCGTGCTCGTTTCGACCGACAAGGCCGCGGCACCCGCCAGTATCATGGGCGCATCGAAGCGGCTCGCGGAAGAACTGGTTCGCCAGTCAGCAAGACGGTTCGATCGCGACTTCATGGTCGTCCGTTTCGGAAACGTGCTGGGCAGTCGCGGAAGCGTGGTGCCCATCTTTCAGCGCCAGATCGAGCAGGGCGGGCCGATTACGATTACGCACGCCGAGATGAAGCGCTACTTCATGACGATCCCCGAGGCCGCGCACCTGGTGATCGAGGCCGCGGCGCTTGGCACCGGAGGGGAGCTCTTCGTCCTCCGCATGGGCGAGCCTGTCGCCATCGTGGATCTCGCGCGCGACATGATTCGGCTTTCGGGTGCGGGCGACATTCCAATCGTTTTTACCGGCGTGCGCGCCGGAGAGAAATTTCAGGAGATCCTCTGGGAGCCCGGAGCGGTGACCAAGCCGACGGAGCACCCCGACATCTTGTCCGTGAGCGAGCATGCAATTAGTAACGATCTGGACTGGGCTGCGGCGATCGAGCACCTGGCGGCCGTGGCCGGCAACGGCAATCGCCACGTGTTTGTGCGGGAGATCGGCCGCTATTTGCCCACGTTTGCGCCCGTCGAGCGGGATCTGCGGCCCATGGTGTGAGCCGCCTGCGGCCAACGCCAGCAACCTCACCGTTGAATAACGCGCTCACGTTCGATATCGAGGACTGGCATCAGCTTGTCGAGTGGAAGTTGAATGGAACGATGCCTCCATGTTCGCGGCACGTGCTGGCACAGACATACGACATTCTCGAGACTCTGGCCGCGCGCGGCGTTCGTGCGACATTCTTCATCCTCGGCCTCGTCGCAGAGGCCTACCCGGGACTCGTGCGCGACATCGCGGCGGCAGGCCACGAGGTAGGCAGCCATGGCTGGAGCCATCAGCTGATCTACCGTCAGACCCGCCAGGCCTTCGCCGACGAGACGCGCCGGTCGAAAGTCCTGTTGGAAGATGTGCTTGGCCGTCGAGTCGCCGGCTACCGCGCGGCGGAGTTCTCCGTGACCGAAGGGTCGCGATGGGCACTCGACGTGCTCGCCGAAACCGGCTTCTCATACGATTCGAGCATCGTTCCGATTCACAGCCGTCGTTACGGAATACCCGGCACGCCGCTCGGCCCGCATATCATGCGGACCAGCGCGGGCCCGCTCACGGAAGTGCCGTTGACCGCGGTGCAGCGGGGACGCTGGCACTGGCCCGTCGGCGGCGGCGGCTCCTTCCGACTCCTGCCGTACACGGTCACGCGCGCCGCCATTAGAGAAGTCAATGTCGAACGGCGCCCCGCAATCGTGTACTTCCACCCGTACGAATTCAGCGCCGCGCCGCTGGTGCCGCGTTTGTCGTCGCCCGGACGGTATGTCACCGGCGCCCGGTACGTGCTGTTTCATAATATGAATCGGCGGACAAACCGCCGCCGGTTCGTTCGCCTGCTCGCCGATTTTCACTTCGCGCCCATCGCCGATCTTCTGAACCATGGACACTAGGACCCAACGCCATTTCGACCATCACGCGGCGCAGTTCGATTCGATGTACCACGAAGGGCAGCCGCTTCAGCGGACGTTCAACCGGACGTTCCGAAAGGCTATCTACGAGCGGTTTGCTCTCACGTTCGAGCACGCCGAGCCGCTGGCCGGCAAGACGGTTCTGGATATCGGTTGCGGATCCGGTCGCTACGCCGTAGAGTTCGCGAAGCGTGGAGCCGCCCGTGTCGTGGGAGTGGATTACGCGCCCGGGATGCTGGCGCTCGCGCGCGAGTACGCCGCGGCGAACGGCGCGGCGGATCGCTGCCAGTTCGTCGAGGGAGACTTCACGACCGAGCTGCTGGCTGAGCGCTTCGATATCGTCGTCGCGATCGGCGTCTTCGACTATCAGGACATGCCCGTCGAGTTCCTCAGGAAAATGGTGGAGCACTGCCGCGGCCGCGTGATTGCGACGTTCCCCGGGCGGTCGCTCGTGCGGATGCCGCTCCGCAAGCTGCGCTACTGGTTCGGCAATTGTCCCGTGTTGTTCTATCGCGAACAGGAAGTCCGCGACATCAGCCGCCTAGCCGGCCTCTGCACCCTGCAGATCGTCCCCATCCACAACTCCGGCACGGGTTACGTCCTCGTCGGCGATGTCTAGGGACGTCTAGATATGTGCGGGATCTACGGACGGCTCGACCTCGCATCGCCGCAGATTGCGCCGCTCGAGGCCGATCGCGCCGCCATCGCGCTGCTGCGTCATCGCGGCCCAGACGACGAAGGGCATTGGTATGGATCGCGAGTGTGCCTGGGTATCCGCCGTCTGTCCGTGATTGATCTGTCGACTGGTCACCAGCCGATGTTCAATGAGGACGGCAGGGTCGCCGTCGTCTACAACGGCGAGATCTACAACTACATCGAGCTTCGCGAGGAGCTGCGGTCGCGCGGCCACCGCTTCACGACCGACTCGGATACCGAGGTCATCGTTCACGGATGGGAAGAGTGGGGCGAGAAGGTTGCGGAGCGCCTGAATGGCATGTTCGCCTTTGCCGTCTGGGACGAGCGGCGGCGCGTGCTCTGGCTGGTCCGCGATCGCCTCGGTATCAAGCCCCTGTATTATCGCCACGAGCAGGGCAGACGACTGCTCTTTGCGTCCGAAATCAAGGCAATCCTCGCGCATGCTGATGTGCCGCGCGAGGTTGAGGAGAAGGGGCTGCTCAATTTCATGGCGTACGGCCACGCAGTGGCGCCGGACACCATGTATCGCGGAATTCGAAAGCTGCTGCCCGGTCACGCGGTGCGCGTGGAGAACGGCCACGTCGCCGAGTACGCGTGGTGGGAAGCGATTCCCGGCGAAGTCGAGCCGCACAGCGAAGACGAATGGGTGCGGCGCGTCCGCTCGCTCCTCGAGGACAGCGTTCGACGCCAGATGGTGGCGGACGTGCCCGTGGGGGCCTTCCTGAGCGGCGGCGTCGACTCCAGCGCGGTCGTCGCCCTGATGACACGCAACACGGGCCGCCGCGTACACACGTTCGCCGTCGGGTTCGAGTACGGCGGCGCCTACAACGAATTGCCGGACTCGCGCCGCGTGGCGGCGCACCTCGGGACCGAGCACCACGAAATTCTCGTGAAGCCGGCGCAGCTCCCTGAAATGCTGCAGACGCTCATCTACTACTTCGATGAGCCGTTTGGAGACGCGGCATGCTTCCCGACGTATCTTGTCTCGCAGCTCGCGCGGCACCACGTGACAGTTGCGCTGACGGGCGAAGGCGGCGACGAACTGTTCGGCGGCTACCGGCGCTACCGGGCGGATCGATGGCTGCAGATCCTGTCGCCGATTCTCTCGAGGGATCACGGTGTACTCGCGCGGATCGCGGGCGCGGTTCCACGCTTCCGGCGGCTGAAGAAGCTCGTTCAGGCTGGAGGAATCCCGGACGATGCGACCCGCTACTCGACGCTGCTGCGCGTGTTCACCGACAATTTGCTGCAGGAGGTGATAGACGCGCGGCTCGCACAGGCTGCGGTCGCGTACGATGCCGTTGCGGCGTACCGCCGGCACCTGGCAACTGCCACGGGCGCCGAGCACATGACTCGCCTCATGTACGTCGACATGAAGACATGGCTCGCCGACACCTATCTCGAGAAAGTCGACAAGACGAGCATGGCCGTGAGCCTCGAGGCGCGCGTTCCCCTCCTCGATCATCGGCTGGTCGAGCTGTCGCTGCGCATACCCGCGCGCCTGAAAATCACGTCACGCGACACCAAGCGGATATTCAAGCGCGCCGTCGCGGACCTGCTGCCCCCGGAGACCCTGCAGAAGCCGAAGCACGGATTTGCGGTGCCGACCGATCCATGGTTCCGCGGCGAGTTGCGCCAGTTCGCCTACGACGTGCTGCTCGATACCCGGTCGCGCCAGCGGGGCTTCTTTCGGCCGGAAATCGTGGAGCGGCTGTGGCGTGAACACCAGACCGGCCGCGAAGTCCGGGACAGCCATCTATGGCTTCTGCTGAATTTCGAGCTCTGGGCGCGCCGCTTTCTCGACGCCGCCAGCGCGGTTGCCGCATGAGCCATCTCCAGCCCCGCGTGGTGCACGTGACGACCGTGGACATGAGCGTACGACTTCTGCTGCTCAATCAGCTGCTGGCGCTGCGTGCCGGCGGCTTCGACGTCAGCGCGATCTCCGCGAGCGGACCGGATATCGCCCCGGTCGAAGCGGCGGGCGTGCGGCATTTTGCCGTGCCGTTCACGCGGCGCATCGCGCCGATTGCCGACCTGCGCGCGTGCTGGGCGCTTTGGCGGCTCTTTCGGCGCGAGCGTTTCACGATCGTCCACACGCACCAGGTGAAGGCAGCGGTGTTCGCGCAGCTCGCTGCCCGGCTGGCCGGCGTGCCGATCGTCGTGAACACGATCCACGGCTTCTATTTCCACGAGCACACGCCGGCCATGAAGCGCCGCGCATGGATCGCACTCGAGCGACTCACTGCACGGCTGTCGACGTTCATCCTGTCTCAGAACCGCGAAGACATCGATACCGCTGTCACCGAAGGCATCTGCCGGCCTGACGGGATCCGCCACATCGGCAACGGCATCGATGTGCGGCATTTCGATCGCGCCGCGGTGACAGACGCACAGCTGAATGACTTGCGGCGCGAGCTCGGTATCCGCCCCGATGACGTAGTCGTCGGGTTCGTCGGGCGGCTGGTGCTCGAAAAAGGAATCCTCGAGCTGTTCGAGGCGATGAGAGCGCTTCGTGCGAGGTTCCCGCGTGTGCGGCTGCTCATCGTGGGTCCCGTCGATTCGGTGAAATCGGATGCGATCAGTACGTCCACGGCCGACGCCTACGGCATCGCCGACATGACGGTGTTTGCCGGGTACCGGCACGATATGCCGCAGCTGTACGCATTGATGCACGTGTGCGTGCTCCCGTCCCATCGGGAGGGAATGCCGCGCGTACCGATGGAGGCATCGGCGATGGCCGTGCCGTCCGTCGTGACGGCCATCCGTGGCTGCCGCGAAGTGGTGCGCGAGGGCGAAAACGGATTGCTCGTGCCCGTCGGCGACGCGCAGGGGCTCGCAGACGCCGTCGCGCGGATTCTCGGCGATCCATCGACCGCAGGGCGGATGTCGGTCCGCGCTCGCGCGATGGCGCGCGGGCAATTCGACGAGCAGCTCGTGTTCGAGCGGGTGAGAACGTCCTACGTGCAGCTACTGCGCGAGCGTGGACGCTGCCCGTTCACGAAACGCATCTTCGACGTGATCGTCGGGGGCGCGCTGCTGATCCTTGCGCTGCCGGTGATGGCGGTTCTGGCTGTGGTTGTGCGCGTCAGCCTCGGGTCGCCCGTTTTGTTCCGTCAGGTTCGCCCGGGACTTCGCGGGTGCACGTTCGAGTTGTTGAAGTTCAGATCGATGACCGACGCGAGAGGCGCCGACGGTGCCTTGCTTTCCGACTCGCAGCGTCTGACCTGCATCGGGCGGTGGTTGAGACAAACGAGCCTCGATGAATTGCCGGAGCTGTTCAACGTCGTCAGAGGCGAGATGAGCCTGGTAGGACCGCGGCCGCTGCTGACCCAGTACCTCGCGCGGTACACGCCGCATCAGGCGCGCCGCCACGAGCTTCTGCCGGGCATCACGGGACTCGCGCAGATCAGTGGCCGCAATCGTCTGTCCTGGGAAGAGCGGTTTGAGCTCGACGTATGGTACGTCGACTACTGGTCGATGAAGCTCGACCTGCAGATTCTTTTCCGAACGGCAGCGAAAGTGATCGTCGGGGACGGCATCAGCCAGCCAGGCCGCGATACCACCGCGGAGTTCATGGGAACACCGCCGAAGTCGCCACCTCCTCATGGCGCGTAGCCTCGATGTCGTCGTGCTCGGGGCGAGCGGTCACGGCATGGTCGTCTGCGACATCCTCCTGAGTGGTGGAGAAGACACGCGCGTCATCGGTTTTGCGGATGCCGATCCCTCGAAGCGCGGAACGCAGGTCCTCGGCTTGACGGTGATCGGCGCGATCGACGATCTCCGCGGCCGGGATGATCTGCACGTGGCAATGGGAATTGGCGACAACGCCGCGCGCCGTCGCGAGTTCGTTCGGCTTGCAGCGCTTGGCCTCAGACCGGTCACGGTCGTACACCCGTCGGCTGTCGTCAGCGCACGCGCCGCAATCGGAAGAGGCACGGTGATCATGGCGAACGTCACGATCAACGTAGCCGCCGAAATTGGGGACAATGTAATCCTGAACACCGCCTCGAGCATCGATCACCACTGCGTTGTCGGCGCACACTCCCATATCGCGCCAGGAGCGACCCTCGCTGGGAATGTGCGGATCGCGGACGAGACTCTGGTCGGCGCCGGTGCGGTCATACTCCCGGGTATCTCGATCGGCGCGCATTGCACGGTCGCGGCGGGCGCGGTTGTCACAGGCAACGTCCCCGACGGCGTGACGGTGGCCGGCGTCCCCGCGCGCGTCATCTCCAGTTCGGCATCCGTGCCACGGAACGTCAGAGTCTGAATGCCGCAACCGATTCTTCTGTCGCCGCCACATATCGGTCCTGAAGAGACCGAACTCGTCGTGCAGGCGATGCAGTCCAACTGGATCGCCCCGGTCGGCCCGTTCGTCGACCGGTTCGAGGCGGAATTCGGTCGCGTCGTGGGCGTCCCGCATGCCGTCGCCGTCTGCTCGGGAACTGCCGCGTTGCAGCTCGCGCTTCACGTCCTTGGCATTGGGCAGGGCGATGAAGTCGCTGTCTCGACGCTGACGTTCGTCGGCTCGGTCTCACCGATTGTCCATCGCGGCGCGGTCCCTGTGTTCATCGACTCCGATTCGACCTGGAACATGGATCCGGACCTGTTGGAGGAAGCGCTGCGGCGCCATCCACGAATCAAGGCGGTCGTCGTCGTCCATCTCTATGGACAATCGGCGGACCTCGATGCCATTCGAGCGGTTTGCGAACCGAGGGGGATCCCGATCATCGAGGATGCCGCCGAAGCCGCGGGCGCCACCTACAAGGGACGCCACGTCGGCGCCGACGGCGCGATCGGCTACTTCTCCTTCAACGGCAATAAGATCATCACGACGAGCAACGGCGGGATGATCGTCACAGGCAGCGCTGACATCGCGAACCATGTCCGCAAGCTCGCGACGCATGCGCGCGAACCGGCGTCGTATTACGAGCACATCGAGCTCGGATACAACTTCCGCCTGAGTAACCTGCTGGCTGCGCTCGGCCTCGCGCAACTTCGCCGTCTCCCGCAGCGGATCGAACAGCGGCGCCGCAACTTTGCGTATTACAACGAGCACCTCTCCAATCTGTCCGGCGTACGCTTCATGCCCGAAAGTCCGCTCGGTACGTGCACGCGGTGGCTAACGACACTGACGATCGATCCACATGTGGCGGGAGTCGATCGCGAGGTCGTGCGTCAGGCATTGACTGCCGCCGGCATCGAGGCGCGTCCCGTCTGGAAGCCGATGCATCTTCAGCCCGCGCTCCGCCACTTTCCCACTGTGCTGTCGGGCACCTCCGACAGGCTCTTTGCTCACGGACTTTGCCTTCCCTCCGGCTCGGCGTTGACGACGGACGATCTCGATCGCGTGGTCACTGCGGTGCAGCACGTATGGGCAGCGTCGGTCGTGAAAAAGTGAGCGACACGCGAGTCTTCATCAGGCTCGCTGTCGTGCTGTTTCTCTGCCGTACCGCTATCGGCGCCGCGCTCATTCCACCGTGGCAGGGTCCTGACGAACCACCTCATTACGTCGTCGCGGAGCAAGTCGCGCGCGGCGCGGTCGGCGATGCCTCGCAGCGGGCCGAACTGGAGCGGGAGGTTCTTCGCTCGATGGCGCTGCATGATTGGTGGAGAAGCTATCGGCTGGCCACACCGGATCCGCTTCCGACCAACTTCGCGCAGGAACCCAACCACCTCGGCACAGGCGGCATGGTGCAGCCGGTGTACTACCTGCTGGCCGGATCGGTGCTCCGCATCACTGGCGTGACCGGACTCGATTCACGGTATTTCGTCCTTCGCCTTGTCTCGGTCCTTCTTGGCGTCGCCACGATTGTGATGGCATTTGCCGGAACCCGACTGCTGTTCGATGAGTCGACGGCCTGCGTAGTCGCTCTCGCAGCGGCGTTGCATCCGCAGTTTCTGCTCACCGCCTTGAGCGTCACCCCGGACGCGCTTGCGAATGCGTTCGGTGCACTCCTCTGGTGGCAGGGGGCGCGCTTCATCGTGTCGGGTCGGGCTGCCGCCACAGTGATCGCGGCCGGCGCCGCGGTCGCGGCGGCGCTGACCAAGAGAAATGCCGTTCCTCTGCTGGGGGCGGTCGTCGTGCTCGTCTCGACGGGGCTCTGGCGAAACGTACGATGGTCAGGTCGTTCCGCTGCGGCGGCGATTATCGCCGGTTGTGGTCTGATCGCAGCGGCCGGTTTCGTGTTCTGGACGAGCTCCTCGGAACCGGTGGTTCAACTGCGCGCGCAGTGGTACTCGACACTGTTCCAAGTAAACGCGACAAGTGATTTCACGCTTCGCCGCGCCGTCAATTTCACCCTCGGGCTCATCGACTCCAGCTGGCTCGTGGCCGGATGGCTGCGGTTTCCGGCTCCTGACTGGTGGCTTCGGGCGGTCCGCGCGCTCACAATCATCACGGTTGCCGGTGCGGGCGCCGCGTTCATTCGCAGGTCGTCGCTGCGTTGTCCTCTCGGTGTGTCGAGCGCGCTTGCAGCCTCGCTGGTGGTGGCGGCAATCGCCAACGGTCTCATGACGGGCTCAGCACCGCAGGGTCGCTATCTGTTCGTTGTCGCCGCGCCGCTTGCGGTGCTGTTGTGGGTGGGCTTTGCGGAATGGTGGCCTGAGCGGTGGCGGTGGCTTGCCGCGCCGGCGCTCATCGCGCTGCTGCTCTTCCTCGACGTCAGCGGCTGGATTACAACGATGCTCCCCGCCTATGTCTGATTCAGCGTCCCGCGTTCGGCTGTATGCGGCGGCTGTCGCGGCATGTCTTGCGATTGAGCTGATCATCCTCGCGTGGCCCGAAGCGAAGACGGAAGCTGACGGGCGCGTCGGGCGAGGCGTCAGCGGTGAAATCGCCGGACCGGTGTCCCTCTCTCAGCGCTTCACCGCCACGGCGCCTGGCCTGCGCAGCATCATGTTTTACGCAAGGCCTTCCGGACGCGCGGTCGCCGGACCAGTGGACCTCGAGTTGGTCGAGCTTCGAAAAGACGATAGACGCGTAGTTGACCACCGGCGCGTCGACGCGTCGGAAGTCGTCGCCGGCGATCGCTACTGGTACCGGTTCGACCGCATTCTCGGGTCCCACAACCGCGTCTACTTGCTCACCGTCTCCATGCCTGAGACAACCCCGGGCAGCGGCATCGTCGTGGAAATCATGAAGCACGAATATGGCGGGAATCCCCCCAACGTCCTGTACTTCGGTGGCGGCGACCGCTACGGGTCTCTCCGATTCACGACAGAAATCGATCGGCCGACGATGCTGGAGCGAACGATTGCGTATTTGAGCAAGGGCGCATTCGGCAAGACGACGATCCTGCCGGTGGCCGCGGCGTGGGTGGCACTGCACCTGCTCGGGCTGCGTGCGATCCTCACTCTACCGGACGTGCGTGTCTAACCGGCTCGCAGGTCGCCGCATCCTGGTCGGCGGCGGCGGCGGCTTCTTCGGCTCGTACCTCGTGCCGCGGTTCGTCGAAGCAGGTGCCCACGTGACCGTCGTCGATAACCTTGAAAACGGCGAACGATCAGCGCTGGACGGTGTTCGCGACGACATCACGTTTGTTGAAGCCGACCTGCGCGATCGCGCGACTTGCGATCGGTTTTTGCGTGGCGTCGACATCTTCGTCAACCTCGCCGCGAACGCCTCCGGCGTCGCGTTCAGCCGCGCGCATCACGGCGACATGCTGGTCGACAACGTGGTCTGCGGCCTTGTGCCGCTGCAGGCGGCGGCGCGTCACGCCGTGCCGCACGTCGTGCTGACCAGCTCGTCGTGCGTCTATCCGGACGATGCGCCGGTGCCGACGCCCGAACTGGACCCGTTCGTCGGAGCTCCCGAGCAGGTGAACGAAGGGTACGGATGGGCGAAGCGGATTCACGAGCTTGCCGGCAATTACTTCGCCCGTGGGCGTGGGATGAAGCTGACGATCCTGAGGCCGTTCAACATGTATGGCGGCAACTATCCGTGGCGCTCGAACGAGAAAGCGCACGTCATCCCCTCGCTTGTCAAGCGCGTGCTCGATGGGGAAGATCCGCTTGTCGTGTGGGGGTCTGGACAGCAGCGCCGCAACTTCCTCCACGGGAGCGATGCGGCTGAACTGGTACTGCGGATCATTGCCAGTGGTGCGGAGGGACCGGTCAACGTCGGCTACGAGGAGGACACGAGCATCGCGGATCTCGTGGCGTTGATCTGCGAGGTCACCGGACGGCATCCACAGATCGTGTTCGACCGCAGCAGACCCGACGGTCAGGCCAGAAAATCGGCAGACTCGACCCGTCTCCGTGCGCTGACGGATAACTATGTCCCCAAGGTCTCGCTGCGGGCAGGCATCGAAGAAATGGTGAGCTGGTACCAAGCCAACTTCGCCGTCTAAAACTTAGAGCTCCTTCGCCTCAGCCGCCCCTCCTGGTCTCCTCAACGGCAGCACGACGCGCCGCAGATCGGCGATCGGCGGCACCGCCTTCCAGTCGAAGTCCAGATAACGCGCGCCCCCACGCAATTCCCGCTCGGGCGCGTGTCCCAATCCCCAGTTCTCCGGGTTGTCGTACACGACAGTGCGGGACGCCCATCGCCGCTTGCCCCACGCCGCCTCCGCGGCCGCGCCTTCGAGGACCGTCTTCGAGATGCGGTAGCTGCCGGGATGATTCACATGATAGACAGGGCTGCCGAGGTCGACGATGCGATAGCCACACCCGTATGCCTTGACGAGGAAATTGTGGTCCACGCCGGCGCGGGCCGCCCGGTACACCTCGTTGTAGCCCCGGAGCTGACGCCAACTGCCGCGATCGATGAGCACGAAATCCCCAGAACCGCCGGCGTAGAACGGCGGCTCGAGCGTCGGGCGGTGCGCGTGGCTCGACGCATCCTCGAGCCCTTCCCACGTCACACGACTCTGGTCGGTGCCAAGCGCCAGATCGATACGCGCCGCGCGGTACACGACGTTGGCCTCGAGGGCGCCCCCGGCAAGCGCGTCAACGACCCCGCGGCTGAAGAAGATGTCGGTGTTGGTGACCAGCACCACGCCCCCCCGCGCCCGGCGAATCCCGACGTTCTTGGCGACGTACTCGAGGTAATCGAGCTTTGGATTCAACGTGTACGCGCCGTGGTACTGCCGGTCGACGAGGTAGCCGCGGAAGCGCTCGGCAGGGATATCGGGGAGCTCCGCGCGTGTGAGCTCGATCAGGGTAGGTCGCCCTTGAATGGGGTTCCACTCAACGAGGATCACCTCGCATGAGATGTGGCGCTCACTGATCGCTCCCCAGTTGAAGCGAAGCGTTCGAACCAGCCGGGTGTTGAAATCGCCGCCGTAGTTGTCGTTGCGGCCGGTAAGGACGATGGAGAGATCGGGCGACTCAGTCACGCGCGCGCCTGGTGTACGTGTCGGCGAGCCGGTAGCCGCCGGCAACGATGCACCCCGCGAGCGCGACGATCAATGCCCAGCGCAGCAGCGGCTGCCTCAGGCCTGGCGTTCGATCCGCCACCCACATCCACTGCCGGCTGTATTGGGCAGTCGCGAAGGGCACCTCGAACTTCTCTCGATCGAGGTCGCCGGTATCGGCGACCTCGGGATCCTTGATCATCGCTTCGATGTTCCGGCGGCTCGTATCGAGCAGCACGTAGGAATAAGACAGGCCTTCGGGCGCAGCCGCGTCGGTCAGCCGATACGTCATCTCGAGGAAGGCCCGTCGCATGTCGCTGGTGCCATCGCGCCACCGCACGCGGATTCCCGGCGCCGGCTCGTAGGTCGCGTTGTACGCGACGCGGAGCGCGATGAGGCCGGCAAGACCCACGATCAGCAGAAGCCACGCGCCCGCCCGCCTCATCTACTCGAGCTCCTCGAGCGCCTTCAGACGCGCATGACCCTCGTCGGTGGCTCGAGCTACTCCGTTCATCCGGCCTTCGAGCTCGGACACAAGCGCGCGCAGGTCCGCGGTCATCGACATGAGCCCTTCGAGCAGCGCCCGCATGGCGATGGCATCCCCTTCATCGCATGCTGCACGCGTGGCGCGCTCCTGCAGCAGCGCCGCGACGTCGCGCAGTCGATCGAGCGCGGAGGGACCTCGATCGGCGGGGGATTCCGTGCGTTCCCGCGCTGCGGCGCCACGGCCGTCCTGGAGGCCGTCAAGCAGGCGCTCGAGGCGCGCGATGCGCGCGGGCAGATCGTTGGAGTGGGTCACGGAGGATCTGGGCCGTGTAGTATATCTTGGGATGCTGGATCGACTGCTCGGGCAGCTGCCGGTACGCGCGTCACGGCTGAGGAGTGCCGCGGAACAACTCCGGAAATGCGAGGCACGCGTCGAGGAGCTCAGGGCGTCGCTCGAGAAGACGCGCGCCGGATCGCAGGAGTGGAAGGCGAAAGCCGACGAGGCGGGGCAGCGCGCCGCCGCCGCCCGGGATGAGGTCGCACAGCAGGCGAAGCAGATCGAGCGGATGCAGGCGCAGGACGCGCGAAAGGAAGAGCAGCAGCAGCGCGAGATCGATCAGCTGCGCGCGCGCATTGCCGACCTCACCGAGAAG
>JAHFUO010000168.1 GCA_023265015.1 Acidobacteriota bacterium
GAGCGGTGTCTGGTCGGATTCAGCTCGACCTCAGGTCCGCCCATCCTGCCGACGTACTTCTACAACAACCTGCATCAGATCGTGCAGACGCCGGATCACGTGATGATCCTCACCGAGATGGTGCACGACGCGCGCGTCATCCGGATGAACGCGCAGCACGCGCCGAAGACCGTGCGCAAGTGGCTCGGCGATGCGGTCGGACGCTGGGAGGGCGACACGCTCGTCGTCGACACGACGAACTTCAGCGACAAGACGCGCTTCCGCGGATCGAGCGAGAACCTGCATGTCGTCGAGCGCTTCACGCGAACCGGACCGCGGACGCTGCGGTATCAATTCACGATCGACGATCCGACGACGTGGACCAAGCCGTGGACGGCGGAATACACGTGGCCGATGACCAACGGCCTCATCTACGAGTACGCGTGCCACGAGGGCAACTACGCGCTGGGCAATATCCTGCGTGGCGCCCGCCAGAAGGAACGAGACGAGGCAAATAGAACTAAGAAGTAGCGTAGGCCTTTAGCTAAGCGGTGCGTATCATTGGGCGCCTCCTTTCCACGCAGCGCGATATTGCCAACGTAGGGACGACGATGGCATCGTCGTCTGATGAAATCAAACGGGTGCGGCTCCTTTGGATAGACGGGCGATGGCATCACTCGCGATCATTTCACCACACGCAGCCGAGAACCGTTCGCCTTACGGCGTGAAACAGGTCCGGGCCGCGTGAGCGACGGGATCTTTCCGTTCGCGTACTGCGCCGCGTGGTTGCGCTCAAGCTCCCGCTGCTCATGGTGCCGCCAATAGTCGTCGAGGTCGCCACTGGCGCGCAGCGAGCGTAACCGCAAAATCGCCTCGGCGCCTTCAAGACTCCACCGAGCCCCGGTGATTTCCATCCTGTCGCGGATCACGTGGCGGCACGCGCCTTCGATGACACCCGTCGCGATGGGCAGCCCCGCCTGCAGGTACGCGTCATACTGGACGTACGCTTTATGGTGTTCGATGTAGTCCGCACAGGTATCCGCCGGTTTCCGCACGGCGGCCGTCAGTCCCCGGCAGGTGGCCGTCCGGCGAATCGAGGCGATCACCTGTCCGGCATCGCCGCACAACAGCCACAGCAGGCGCTCGGTCACCCACGCTTCCGCCTCGCTCGAACCCTCGGGGTGAAAGACGTAGGCCGCTTTCCACAGATACTCCAGCACATGGATGAGATCGAGCACGATCGTGACCTTCACCCGATGTCGCTTCGCCGCGGCGCGGACGCGATCGAGTTGGTCACGGTTGCCATCGAGCAGGACGACCCAGCGCTTCCGCCGGGTGGGATCGCGCGACGCGGCATCCAGAAACGCGTCGCCAATGACTTCCTCCGGCTCCTTCGCCAGGCTCGCCCACACGCGTTTCCCTTCGGGGCGGGGACGGTCCTGGCGGGCCGGCGCCTGCTCGGGCCGCAACTCCCGAATGAGATCGTCCGCGGTCCGCACGAACGGCGCGATGGTGTAGACCGCCGCCACCTGGGCGATCCGCTTGACGTGCCGTTTCTCGCCTTTGGTCAGCCGCGTCGCCAGTTGGCGCTGCCGCCGAGCCGCGGCCGCTTGCGTGGCGGGACGCAAAGCCCCTGGGCGCATGGGCACGCCTTTGCCGTCAAAGGTCAAGACGAGGATCCGACTTGAGGCGCCGGTCTCGGTGGGCCCCGCGAGCCGACGCTCCAGATAGTAGCTGTCGAAGTCCTGGGCGGCGCGGCGCACGACCTCTTCCACCTGCCGCTTCGCGACCGCCGCGCTCGCGTGCGTCCCCAGGATCTTCACGACCTCCTCGAACGCCCCTTTCGTCGCCTCCTCCGCCGCGCGCCGACGAATGCCGAAGGAGTACCGCTCCGCCGGGAGATTCAACGCGGCATCGAGTGGGAACAGCGTCTCGCGGCCCCGCGCGCCGTGTCCGTCGCGTGCGACCTGCACGGTGCCCAGCAGCGTCTCCAACGCCCGCGTGCCGGACCGCTGGTGCGTCCGCTCGAGGCCGTCGGCGCCGACCACCGGCGTGGTCGGCTTGGCCTGCGCCCGCCAGTCGAGATGCGCTTGCAGCAACTGTCGCATCAACTCGCGCCCTTGCTGCTCCAACAGGGTTTCGAGATCGCTGTGGGACATGCGCGCCGTCTCCTCTGACTGGAGCCGATTGACCAGGGCCGACAAGGTGGCTTCGGCCTCCACGAACCGGTCGGCGGGGGGCGCCGCTCGCGCCGTCGCCAGTCGCATCGTGGTCCTTTCCCCGGACCTATGGTCCGGTGCTGACCAAAGGTGCCTACAATCAGGCCCTCACGATGCCGGAGTCTGCGCCGCTCTCAAGAAAAGTACAAGGAAATTCGATTCTTGCGTCTATGCAATGGAGCCGCACCCAATTGATTTCGAACCAGGTCGCCAACTCACCAGTTCACCAGGTCACCAACTGCATGTTCACGTTTGCCATCGTTCTCGCCGTATCGTTCGTCCAGTCACCGAATGGCGCCCAGCTGTTCGAGGAGCGCTGCGCCGTGTGTCACGCGGCTGGAACGGATCCGCGCGTGCCGACCCTCGCCGCGCTGCGCGATCGCGCGCCGCTGGCGATCGTCGACGCGCTGGCGACCGGGACGATGCGTGAGCAAGGCGCGACCCTGACCGACGTTCAGCGTCGCGCCATCGCCGAGTTCCTCGCCGCCGGTCGCACGAGCTCGACCGGCCGTCGAGTTCCTCGCCGCCGGTCGCACGAGCTCGACGGCCGCGCCGATCGCCGGCCGATGTGCCGCGCTGCCGCCGTTCGATCCGGCGACCGGTCCACAGTGGACCGCGTGGAGCAACGATCTCGGCAACACGCGATTCCAAGCAGTCGCGCACGGAGGCCT
>JAHFUO010000169.1 GCA_023265015.1 Acidobacteriota bacterium
GCTATCACCTTTTGGATCGAGGACGACGCGATCTTGAAGCGGACGTGGCCTATCGGCCCGGCGTTCTCAAGCGAGCCCGCCGCGTCCTGTTCACACATGCGTCACTTCTCTATCTCGGAGTGATTGCCACTCTCACCGCGATTCTGCTCGGAGCCGGGCTTGAATACGTGCGGCAGGCTGGCGGCTCATCCTCCGCCCAGGTCGCAGTCGCGCTCCTCCTCCTGCTCCCGGCGAGCGACTTCGCGATTCTGTGCATCCAGCGAGCGGCCAGCCGCTTGATCGCGCCGAGACGGCTGCCTCGCCTCGATTTTTCAGAGGGCGTTCCTGACGACGCCCGGACCATGGTCATCGTCCAGACGATGCTGGGCAACCTTGCTAGCGTCGACGCGCTCGTCGAACATCTCGAGGTCCTCGCGCTCGGAAACATGGACCCGTGCGTCCACTTCGCGATTCTGAGTGATTTTCCTGACACTGGCGCGTCTGACGCGCCCGAGGATGCGGCGATCCTCGAACGCGCGTGCACGGGCGTGCAGACGCTGAATGTCAAATTCGGCTCGGACCACGCCGACCGGTTCTTTCTCTTCCATCGCGACCGGCAATGGAACGTGGGCGAGCGGGCGTGGATCGGTTGGGAACGCAAGCGCGGAAAGATCGAAGAGTTCAATCGTCTCCTGCGCGGCGCGACCGACACGAGCTTCTCGACACAGGTCGGTCAGCTGGACCTGCTCCCGTCCGTGCGTTATTGCCTCACGCTGGATTCCGACACGCGATTGCCGCGCGACACCGTGAGGAAGCTCATCGGCATCATCGCCCACCCACTCAATCGGCCGCATCTCGACCGGCGGCTTGGACGGGTGACCGAAGGCTACGGCATCCTGCAACCGCGCGTCAGCGTGACGATGGCGAGCGCAGCGGGGTCGCTCTTCGCCCGTACGTATGCCGGCCACACCGGGGTCGACCCCTACACGACCGCCGTGTCCGACCTGTACCAGGATCTGTTCAACGAAGGGATCTACACCGGCAAGGGGCTGTACGACGTCGACGCGTTCGTCTCGGCCCTCGAGGACCGCGTGCCCGAGAATGCCCTGCTGTCGCACGATCTCTTCGAGGGACTCTACGCGCGCACGGCGCTCGTCACCGACCTCGAGGTCGTCGACGACTATCCGTCGAGCGTGCTCGCGCACGCGCGGCGCCAGCACCGGTGGGTGCGTGGCGACTGGCAGATCCTGTGGTGGCTGTTCCCGTTCGTCCCGTCCCGTTCGGGCCTGCAACGCAACCGGCTCCCGCTCATCGCCCGCTGGAAGATTCTCGACAACCTTCGGCGCAGTCTCGTGCCGCCGGCGACGGTCGCTTTGCTCTTGGGTGGCTGGACCGTCCTTCCCGGGGATCCGCTTGTGTGGACCGCGGCGGCGCTGGCGGCTCTCGCCTTCCCCATCCTCTCTCATGGGCTCGAAGCCCTGGCGGGTCCGCACCAGCAACAGTCGTGGCCCGTGTTCCTCCGCGCGGCCATCGATGATCTGAAAACGGCCGCCGCCCGCTCCGGGCTTCAGCTGGCATTCATGGCGAATCAAGCCTGGGAGCGATTGCACGCGATCGGTGTCACGCTCGTTCGCCTTGGCGTCACCCGTCATCGCCTGCTGGAGTGGGAGACGATGGCGGCCAACGTCGCTCGGGGCGGGCCGCCGCAATTGCGCGCGTTCCTCGCCGGTATGGTCGCGAGTCCCGTGCTGTCCGCTGTCGCGTTCGCTGTCGTCGCCGCTGCACGTCCACGCGCGTTGCCGGTCGCGCTGCCGGTGCTGTTGTTGTGGGCCGCCGCACCGTTGATCGCATTCGCTCTGAGCCGCCCCGTGCCGCGGCGACGGACCGAGCTGACGTCCGCGGATCGCGAGTCTCTGCGCGGGGTCGCGCTCAAGACCTGGCGATATTTCGACACGTTCGTTGGCCCCGAGGACCACGGTCTACCGCCCGACAACGTGCAGATGGTCCCCGAGCTGCGAGTGGCACATCGGACGTCGCCGACCAACATCGGCCTGGGTCTGCTGGCGACGCTCGCGGCCCACGATCTGGGCTTCATCGACACCGCGACGCTGATCGGCCGGATCGACTCGACGCTGACGACCGTTGAAGGGCTGGAACGCTTCAACGGCCACCTCCTGAACTGGTACGACACCCGCACGCTCGAGCCGCTGCCACCCAGGTACATCTCGACGGTCGACAGCGGCAATCTCGCCGGTGCGCTGCTGACGCTCGCGGTTGGGTTGCGGCAGCTCGCTCCCGCGCTGGCCTCGCGCGCGGAGGCGCTGTTCGACGGCATGGACTTCAGGTTCCTGTACGAACCCAAGCGCAAGTTGTTCACGATTGGCTACCGCGCCGCAGATGCCGAGAGTCCGGCCCGCTTCGATCCGACATGCTACGACCTGTTGGCGTCGGAAGCTCGTCTGGCGAGCTTCCTGGCGATCGCGAAGGGCGATGTGCCCGAGATGCACTGGTTCCACCTCGGACGATCGCTCACCAGCGTCCGCGGGGCCCCCGTGCTGCTCTCGTGGAGCGCGACGCTGTTCGAGTACTTGATGCCGCTGCTGCTCATGCGGAGCTATCCGGACACGCTGCTCGATGAGTCGTGCCGAATGGCCGTCCGCCGCCAGAGAGACTACGCAGCCGATCACGGCGTGCCCTGGGGCATCTCGGAGTCCGCGTACAACCTCGTCGATCGACACAATAACTATCAATACAAGGCCTTCGGAATCCCGGGCCTCGGTTTGAAACGCGGATTGGGAGACGAGGTCGTCGTGGCACCGTACGCAACCGCGCTGGCCCTGACAATCGACCCGCCCGCGAGCGCCGCGAACCTGCGACGGCTGGCCG
>JAHFUO010000170.1 GCA_023265015.1 Acidobacteriota bacterium
CAAGCGCCGCTTTCACACGCTCGGGTGTGAACGGCACGGTGCGCAGCCTGACTCCGGTCGCATCGAACACCGCGTTGGCGACCGCCGCGGCCACGGGTGCGGTCGCGGCTTCTCCCGCGCCGACCAGCGGCTGGTCCGGGCGGTCGATCAGGATCACGTCAATCGCAGGCGCTTCGGGGAACCGCAGAATCGGATAGCTCGCCCAGTCGACGCTCGTCACGCGCGAGCGGTCGAACGTGACTTCCTCGTGCAGCGCCCGGCTGAGCGTCTGCACGATGCACCCTTCGACCTGATTGCGCAGCCCGTCGGGATTGACGATGAGCCCGCAGTCGTGCGCGCACGTGACGCGCCGCACCTGAATCTGTCCGCTCGCGGGATCGACCGCCACTTCCATTACCATCGCGACGTAGTTCTCGTTCTGCTTGTAGCGCATGTACGAGATGCCGCGGCCG
This sequence comes from Acidobacteriota bacterium, assembly GCA_023265015.1. Classification (GTDB taxonomy): domain Bacteria; phylum Acidobacteriota; class Vicinamibacteria; order Vicinamibacterales; family UBA2999; genus Gp6-AA40. The sequence continues at coordinate 453 of JAHFUO010000170.1, forward strand.
ACGAGGAGGCTGCCTTGCCGCGCCCTGGGATTGGGTGAGGTTCGCGCGTCCCAGCGGAACGCCGAGGTCGCCCGCGTGATCACCTCGATTGCGCGCGGATCGGTCAGGCGTTTCACGCGAAATTCAACAGGGTCCACGCCGGCGGCCACGGCAAGCTCGTCGGTGAACGCTTCCACCGCGAACACGTTCGCAATCTTCCCCGGCGCGCGGAGATTCGACAGCTGCAGCGGCGTCCCCTTGATCAAGTGCGCGACGACCCGCACGTGGTCCGTGGCGTAGGGTGGATCGCCGTTCTGCGTGATGGCGCCGGAGCCCGTGCCGTGCTCCTGCGGGATCCGCGCAGCGTCGGCGGCGAGGAGTGCGCGCCCCCCCGGCGCGGCGTCCGGCACCCACATCTCGGTTTCCCACGCGACGATCCGTCCAGCGGCATCAAGCCCGGCGCGGACATCAAGCAGCTGCTGCGGTCCTTTTGGATCCCAGCCATGCTCGTCGTGCCGCATCCACTGCACGCGAACAGGCTGCCCGATGGTCTTCGACAGCAGGAGCGCGTCGGCCGCGACGTGGTCCGTGCCGTTCGTGCCGTAGGACCCCGCGCCCTCGAGGAAGATGATCCGCATCTTGTCGAGCGGCAGCCCGAACACTCTCGCCAGATTGGTGCGAAGACCGTGGGTCCCTTGCGATGCGCACCAGATGGTCGCGCTCCCATCGGCGCGCACGTCGGCAACGGCGCACGACGGGCCGAGCGACGCGTGGCTCTGAAACGGCCAGAAGTAGGTCGCCGTCATCGTCTTTGCCGCGCCCCGCATGGCTGCGGGCGCATCGCCGCGATTGACAACTTCCTGATCCCGCGCGAGCGCGGCCGTGCGGGAATAGCGGTCGAGACCCTGATGGCCCGGCAGCCCTTCCCAGTTGGTCCACGTCGCCTTCAGCGCAGCGGCCGCGCGCACTGCGGCCCACTCGTCGCTGGCGACAACGGCGAGAAAGTTTTCGACTCGGACAACGCGCGTGTCCGGGACTGCTCGAATGGACGATTCATCCACCGACACGAGCGTGGCGCCGATCGCCGGTGGACGGACGACGCGGCCGTGCAGCATGCCGGGCGTCGTGAAGTCCTGGATGTACACCTGACGTCCGGTGCACTTGTCCGGCACGTCGGGTCTGAGCAGCGGCTTACCGATGGCGGTGTGCCGTGACGCGGGCGTGAGCGGCGCCATGCGGTCGACTTTGAGCGCGAATCGCCGATCACCAATCAGCGTGCCGATGCCGATGCCGGCGCCGCCTGCCAGCGGCCGCACCTCGCCGTCGGTGATCGTCAGTTCGGCAGCCGGCCGATTGAGCCGCGCGGCGCCGAGCTCCAGCAGTGCGCGGCGTGCGGTCGCGGCAGCCGCGCGGATTTCCGTGCCGCCGCGCACGAGGCCCGTGCTCCCGCCGGTGCCGCCCTGATCGGGGCAGAGGCCGGTGTCGCCCTCGACGACCGAGATACGCGCCGGCGCCACACCGAGCTCCTCGGCGGCCATCTGTGCCAGCGCCATCCGCATGCCGGTTCCGACATCAACCTTGCTTGTGTACAGCGTGACGGAACCGTCGGCATGAATGGCGAGCAGGCCGTCGACCTCGCCTGGATCGAGCGGTCTGCCGGCATCGCGGGGGGACACAGGCGCCTGCGCCGCACCACGCCGCGGCCCGACGGCGAAGGCAAAGCTCACGACAAGTGCGCCGCCCGCTTTCAGCAGGTCGCGCCGCGAGATTGAGGCAGGTGTCCTCATGATTGCACCTGTGAGGCGCGCATGACCGCGCGCAGAATGCGGGTATGCGTTCCGCACCGACAGAGATTGCCCGCCAATCCCTGCTTGACTTGCTCGAGCGTCGGTCTCGGCGTCCGTGACAGCAGCGCCTTGGCGGCCATGATCATGCCGTTGGTGCAGTAGCCGCACTGGGCCGCCTGCTCGGCGATAAAGGCGGCCTGCACGGGATCCGGCCTTTCAGGGGTGCCGAGTCCCTCGAGCGTGGTGATGTCACGCCCAGCCGCGCCGCTCACAGGGAGCGTGCAGGAGCGCGTCGCCGTCTTGTCGACCAGCACCGTGCAGGCTCCGCATTGTCCGAGGCCGCAGCCGAACTTCGGCCCGTGCAGCGCGAGCGGGCCGCGAAGCGCGTAGAGGAGTGGCTGCGCAGGATCCCAGCTGTCAACGGAGACCCCGCGGCCATTGAGCCGAAACGTGTACCTGGGCATCTACTGGAACCTCCTTCCGAATCAACTACCGGGCCGCTCCGTTGTCGCGGCCCGTACCGCGCGCTCGGAGGCTTGTTGTGACTGATACTCCATCAGTCCGGACGGGCCACCAGGACCTCCTCGAAAATCGCGCCAATCGTATCAGCGATCAGGTGAATTTGTGCCGTTCAGGGCTCCAGCAGA
>JAHFUO010000171.1 GCA_023265015.1 Acidobacteriota bacterium
CGAACAGCTCAGTTCATCACTCGAAGGCCGACCTGAAGGTCGGCCTCTACGCGACCTCAAAGGCCGACCTGAAGGTTGGCCTCTACGTGACCTCAAAGGCCGACCTGAAGGTCGGCCTCTACGTGACAAGGAGATGCTAGATGGGTAAGACGATTCGTATTTGTGCGGCGCTCGCGCTGTCGGCGCTCGCCTCGACCACGACTTTCGCGCAGGCCCCGCAGGGCGGCGGCGGCGGCGCGCCTGGAGGGCAGGGCGGCCGCGGCGCAGCGGCGCCACCGATGCCGATGTCGTTCTTCATCACCGGCGCCCCGAAGGGTGACGGTGCGAATTACGGCGGGATTGGCGGCGCTGATGCGTACTGCCAGCAGCTGGGGGCGGCCGCCGGTCGCGGTGGTGTGACGTGGCACGCGTATATGAGCACGCAGGCGAAGGATGGCGCGCCGGCGGTCAACGCGCGTGACCGGATCGGCGCCGGGCCCTGGTACAACCAGAGGGGCCAGATGGTGGCCCGCGATCTCGGGACGCTTCACGGCGACACGGTCGATCAGGCGCGCGTCGGCAATGCCCTCGGCAAGCAGCTCTCGCTGAGCGACAAGGGAATGCCGGTCAACGGCGTCGGCGACATGCCGAACCAGCACGACATCCTGACCGGCTCCCGGCCGGACGGCACGGCGTACCCCGACGCGGCGGATCACACCTGCAACAACTGGACGAGCAACAGCACGGGCAACGCCCAGCTCGGTCACTCCGACAAGCAGGGCGGCGGCAACTCGTCGTGGAACTCCGCGCACCAATCCGCGGGTTGCAGCCAGCCGCAGTTGGTCCAGACCGGTGGGGCAGGGCTGCTCTACTGCTTCGCGGCGAACTAGGAAATCTGGGCTTAAGGCTCAGGACTCAAGGCTCAGGGCTCAGGGCTCAAGGCGGCTTAAGCCTCAAGCCCTGAGCCTTGCGCCTTTTTTTATGCATCAGTGTGCGGACGTGTGCGGAACGCACGCCCGCCAAGGGGCTCCTGCTGCGTGAGGCAGTGGAGGGTGCCGAGGCCCCATACGAGATCCACGGCATGGATCCCGACGATGCGATGGGCGGGCATGACAGCGGCGAGGAGGTTCAACGCGACGCGGTCGTTCGGATCGTTGAAGGTCGGCACCAGGACGACGCCGTTCGCGATGTAGAAGTTCGCGTAGCTGGCAGGCAGCCGCTCGCCGTTCATGATGACCGGACCCGGAAACGGCAGCCGCGCTATCCGCAGCGGCGTGGCGCCGGCGCGTCGCGATGCCAGCTCGAGCCGCCGTACGTTGTCCGTCGATCGCGCGTGATTGTCGTCGCGCGGATCATCTTCAACCGCGAGCACGATCGTGTCGTCGCTCACGAACCGCGCGACGTCATCGATGTGTCCGTGCGTGTCGTCGCCGACGCATCCCTCGCCGAGCCAGATGGTGTCGGTCACGCCGAGCCACTCCGCGAAGGCGCGCTCGTAGTCGCTGCGCGTCATGCCCGGGTTGCGGACCTGGACGTCGCTGAGCAGCCACTCTTCGGTGACCAGCATGAGCCCCTGACCGTTGACCTCGATGCCGCCCCCTTCGAGCACGAGGCGCTCGCTGGCGTCGGGGCGGCGAGGCTCGACGCGCTGCAGCCCGGTGATCCGGGCCACGGCATCGCCGACGCCCGCGTCCTGCTGCCAGTTCGGATACTTCGCCCAGCCATTGAACGCCCAGTTGACGAGCACCACGCCGCCGCGCTCGTCGATTGCTCCCGTCGGCGCTGAATCGCGAAGCCAGACACGGTCGGTGGGGAAGAGGTGGAGACGAATGCGATCCCGCGTCACACCGTGCGCGTCGAGCGCCGTTCGCGCGCCCTCCATCACCTCATCGTCATGGCAGAGGATTTCGAGCGGCTCGTGCCCGGCAATGACGCGGGCAATCTCGGCGTAGACCCACGGGATGGGTCCGAGCTTGCCGGGCCAGTCGGGCTCGTGATGCGGCCAGCTGATCCAGGTGGCGCGGTGTGGCTCCCACTCCGCAGGCATTCGCAGGCGATGGAGCCTGTCGTACGACACGATCCTCGCTCAGGGTCCAATATATCTGTTCAGGATCGGGCCGTACGCGTCGACGCGGCGATCGCGCAGGAACGGCCAGTTGCGGCGGACCGATTCGACGAGCGCCGGGTCGCAGCGGGCGATCACGATCTCCTCGGCCTCGCCCGCCTGCGCAACGTAGCGGCCAAACGGATCGGCGATGAACGAGTGGCCGAAGAACGTGACGCCGTTCGTTCCGGGCTCGTCCTCGTGCCCGATGCGGTTGGGCGAGGCGACGTAGACGCCGTTGGCAATCGCGTGCGCGCGCTGAACGGTTCTCCACGCCTCGACCTGCGCCGCGCCCCATTCGTCTTTCTCAGCGGGGTGCCATCCGATCGCCGTGGGGTAGAAGAGCACCTGCGCGCCGAGGAGCGTTGTGATGCGCGCAGCTTCCGGGTACCACTGGTCCCAGCAGATCAGCACGCCGATCGCCGCGTATCGCGTCTGCCACACCTTGAACCCGTTCGCCTCGCCTGGCGTGAAGTAGTACTTCTCGTGGAAGAGCGGATCGTCTGGAATGTGCATCTTGCGATAGACGCCGAGCAGCGTCCCGTCCGCGTCGATGATCGCCGCCGAGTTGCGGTAAATCCCGGCGGCCTGCCGCTCGAAGATCGGCACGATGACGACAACCTCGAGCTCGCGTGCGATCGCCTGCATCCGCTCCGTCGTCGGCCCGGGGATCGGCTCCGCCAGGTCAAAGCGATCGCTCTGTTGCGCCTTGCAGAAGTACGTCGCGTT
>JAHFUO010000016.1:0-17856 GCA_023265015.1 Acidobacteriota bacterium
TGCAGCCGCGCCCGCTATTGATCGCGACGCTCTCGACCATCATGTCGAGATACGACTCCCACTGATCGACCTAATCGTCGCCGAGCAGGATCTTCGAGAAGCCTGGACCGTGCGGCTGCACACGCGGGTCGCCGCGGTAGCGATCGACCGTCGCGGTGCCGCCGAAGATGAGGCTCCGGCTGCAGCTGTCGAGCACGGCCGCGCCAACGTCTCCGCCGCCCGGATAGATCGAGATCGCTTCGGGCGGAATTCCCGCCTCGAGGAAGGCCGCCGACATGCGGTACGGCGTCCACGGCTCCTGGGGGCCCGGCTTGAGGACGAGCCCGATCTGCATCGGGATGATCGGGAGCCAGAGGGTGTGAACGCCGGGGGAGTTCGACGGGAGCACCAGGCCGAGCACGGGGGTCTGCGCCTGGTAGCTGATCGGCACGCCGCGCTCTTCCCCGTACCCCGTGGTGAGCACGTCGAGCGAGAGTCCCCGCGTCAGCGACGTCAGGATGCTCCGCATCTCGCCGAGGACGAACGCGTTCTTGCTCATGTTCGCCCGGCACAGCCGCTCCGGCAACCCCGTGCTTGCCGACTGGGCGCGTACGAACGCATCCGGTGCCTGGGTGCCGTCGCCCATCGGCAGCGTGGCGTTCATGTACAGCTCGCCTGCGCGGCCGACGCGTGCGATCAGGTCCTCGATCGGAATCGCGCGCAGGGCATCACGGGCGCCCTGCGCCTTCCGCATGTCGCGTTGCACCAGCCCGCCGTTGGCGCGGCTGACCTTCGCGATCGGCTCGCCGGTCGAGAAGTGCACGACCTCATCGACCTCGAGGCTGGTGTACGGCTGTCCCCAGCGAAGGACCGGAAGATTCAGCATCGGCTAATGCGTTTCTCGAATTGTCGTCATTACGAATTTACGAATTGACGAATTTCTCCCGCTGCAATTCGTCAATTCGTCACTACGTAAATTCGTCAATGCGTTAGTAGACGCCGACCGTCGTGGTCGCCGCGAACCCTCGATACGGGCGCACGCCGCTGACGCCGTCCCAAGGGTAGCGTTCATACGGGACCTCACGCTCGCCTTCATCCCGCTCGAGAAAACCGGGCATGAAGAATTCCCTGGTGAGCGTCGTCAGCCGTACGCGTCCCGTCTGTCCATACTCGACAACCCGGGCGGGATCGTCGAGATCAACCACCTCGATGACCGCGCGCGGCTGCGGCGCGTAGTAGGTGATCTTGTAGTTGTTGTGCGGCCCGGACGGGGCGCTCGCCGCGAGCCCCATCAGCGTGTTCCCATAGGTGGGCGTCATGTAGGCGCCGTCGAGCAGCTCCTCGTGCGCGAAGCGGTTCCACTGCGGCGTGAACTCGGTGCCGCCGGAGAAGATACCGGTGATTCCTGCCTTCCGGATCGTGGTGCCCATCGCATCCAGCCTCAGCGCGAGCGCCTCGAGGAGCTTGGGCGTCGTGAACATGCACCGGATGTCATGGTTGGCCTGAAGGATCGTCACGGCCTGGTCGATGACGTGATCTTTGTAGGCTTGCAGGTGCTCGCTCCAGCCTTTCTTGATCAACTTGATGACCCAGCGCGGATCGAGATCGACGCAAAACGAGATGCCGCCGCGAAACTGAGCGAGATGTTCGACCGCCAGCCTCAGCCGCCGGGGCCCGGACGGCCCGAGCATCAGCCAGTTGGCCCCTTTCGGGAAGGACTCGTCGGGCAGCGTCGCGCTGAAGAGCTCGTAATCGGTGCGGAAGTCGTCACAGGCCACGCGAGTCTTCGGCGTGCCGGTCGTCCCGCCGGTCTCGAACACGAACACCGGCTTCCCGGCCAGGCCGCGAGGCACCCAACGCTGTACTGGTCCCCCGCGCAGCCATTCGTCCTCGAACGCTCCGAGACGGCGGAGATCGGCGAAGGTCGTAATCTCGCGGCGCGGATCCCACCCGAGTTTCTGCGCATAGTCGAGCCAGAACGGGCAGCCGGTCGCGGGGTCGAAGTGCCACGCGACCATCTCCCGGACCCGGGCGTCCAACGCCTGACGCGCCGCGTCCACCTGCGCCGGCGCGGTGGCCGAATCGGTACCGTGCATGGGACCAGCAGTATAGCCAAGGGCGGCGCGATTGTGTTTCCCGGATGGCGTGTGGTAATACCTCGCCACATCGACGATGAGCAGAGCAGCAGAGGTGGCAATCGTGGCGACGCTCTACGTGCCGCACCAAGCAACAATGGCGAAATATTTTGCCGTCTGACGGCGTATTGAGGACGCATGGCGACGACGCGTACGGTGACGATGCGTAGCGAAACGGCGGTGAGTCTGACGCCCCTGCAGTGGCTGATCTGCGCCGTGGCCGCAATCGGCTTCGCGTTCGACTCCTACGCGCTGCTGGTGTTGCCGCTGGTCGTACGACCTGCGCTCGCCGACCTGCTGGGCGTTGCGCCGAACAGCCTGGCGGTCAACTCGTGGGTCGGGACGGTGCAGTACGTCCCGGCGGTCTGCGGCGGCATCTTCGGTCTGCTTGGCGGCTACCTGACCGATCTGTTGGGGCGCCGGCGCGTGCTGGTCTGGAGCATCCTGCTCTACGGCTTCTCTGCAGTGGCGGCCGGCTATGCCACGTCGGTCGGGTGGTTCCTCTTCTGGCGCTGCTGCACGTTCGTCGGCGTCTGCGTCGAGTTCGTCGCCGCGGTGGCGTGGCTCGCGGAACTGTTCCCCGATGCGAAGCAGCGAGAGCGGGTGATCGGCTGGACGCAGGCGTTTGGCTCGATCGGCGGCCTGATGGTCACGGGCGCCTACTACGTCATCGTCACCAACGAAGACGTGTTCCCCGCCGTGCTCGGCGGGCACGCCGCATGGCGGTACACGCTGATCTCGGGGGTGATTCCCGCCATTCCGTTGATGATCATCAGGCCGTTCCTGCCGGAATCTCCGGTATGGCAGGCGAAGAAGCGGGCCGGCACGCTGCGGCGCCCCAGCTTCGCGGAGATCTTCACCCCACGCTTCCGCCGGACGACGATCGTGACGACGGTGATGATGGCGTGCGCGTACGCAGCCGCCTTCGGTGCGATCCAGCAGATGCCGCGGATCGTCCCGGGGCTGGCCGAGGTACAGGCCCTCGCGCGAACAGCGCAGGAGCAGACGATCAGCGGCGTGCAGTCCTTCCAGGAATTCGGCGGGCTGGCGGGACGCATCATCCTCGCGGCGCTCGCAGCGGTGATCATCGGCCGCCGCCGGCTGCTGTACATCTTCCAGATTCCCGGACTGGTCCTCCTGCCGCTGACGTTCTTCCTCGCGCCGAGCGGCGGGCTCGCCTGGGCACAATGGGGGATCTTCTTCACGGGCATGGCGACGATCGCTCAGTTCAGCTTCTGGGGGAACTATCTGCCGCGCGTCTATCCGACGCACTTGCGCGGCACCGGGGAGAGCTTCGCCGCCAACGTGGGCGGCCGCATGCTCGGGACTCTGGCCGCGCTCGTGACCACGCAGCTCGTGCCGTCGATGCCCGGCGCGTCTGTGCCGATCAAGCTTGCCTACGCGGCGGCGCTTGTAGGTACGACGGCGTACATCATCGGCTTCGCGGCCAGCTTCTGGCTGCCTGAGCCCGAGAAAGAAGGCCTGCCCGATTGATGGCGCGCAGATACGGCATCAGCGCGGCGATACAAGGCTCTCTGGCCATCGCGGCACTGAGCACGTTGGGCGATTTCATCTGGGCGACGTGGATCCCACGTCACCGTCCCGCCTACGGTATGACTCACGGCACGCTGCTCTTCCTGGCGATTGGGTTCGTCCTTGGTGTCGTCGCTCACCGCCGCGCGGCGGGGGCGATTGCAGGCGCCCTGATCGGCGCCGCGGGCGCGGCGGGGTTCTATCTGCTCGCGCCGCTGGCGGGCTATGCCGCGATGTTCCTCGTGTGGATTGCGATCTGGGTAGCGCTCGGCGTGCTCGCCGTGTGGCTCATGACTGGAACCCTCGATCTTCGCGACGGCCTCACACGCGGCGGGATCGCCGCCGTCACGTCGGGAGCGGCGTTCTACGCGATCTCCGGTATCTGGCGCCCGTTTGATCCGCACGGCTGGGACTACGCCACGCACTTCGGCGCCTGGACGCTGGCGTATCTGCCCGGATTTGCGGCGCTGCTGCTGGCGAGGCGCGACCTGAAGTCGGGCTAAAGCCGGATACTACGTACTCGCTTGGTACGCGCGCTCGTAGAGCGCGAGTCCCGCCGCGGCGTCGAAGGGGCGAGGGTTGAATGTGCCGGTCCACTGCGTGCCCGCGTCGGCCGCAAGGAGAGGCAGCTCGTCGCGCGGCACGCCGAGTTCGCGCAGCGTGGCAGGAAGACCGCCCGCGCGCGCAAGCATCTCCAGCCGCGCCCCGAGGCGTTCGCCAGCCTCCTCGGCGGGCGTGTCCGCCGGCAGGCCGAGCAGATCGGCATATCGGTGACCGACGTGCACGGCGTTCCAACGCACGACGTGCGGCAGCATGACGCCGATCGCCACGCCGTGGGTCGTGCCGTAGCGGGCGGTCAGCGGGTTCGCACACGCGTGGGTCGCGCCGAGCATCGACAGCTCGATGGCGAGGCCGGCTTCGTGGGCGCCGATCAGCATGGCGCCGCGGGCAGACAGGTCGGTGGGATCGTGGAGGACGCGCTCGTAATGCGCCTCGAACCGCCGCCACGCGTCGCGCGCGAAGACGTCGGAGATTTCGGTGCGTTTGGTCGTGACGTAAGACTCGACGGCGTGCGACAGGGCGTCGTACCCGGCGATGGCAGTAACGGCGCGAGGCTGTGACACAGTGAGCGCCGGGTCGAGGATCGCCACGCGGAAGGCGGCCTTCGGGTCGCCGCACGCCATTTTCTCGTGCGTCGTCGCGTCGGAGATGAGCGCGTAGGACTGGGCATCGCTGCCCGTACCGGCGGTCGTCGGAATGCCGATCATCGGCAACATCGGCTTCGCCGCTTTGCCAAACCCGCGGTAATCGCGCATCGTGCCGCCGTTGGTGAGAACGAAGTTGATGCCCTTGCCGCAGTCAAGCGAGCTGCCGCCGCCGAGCGCGACGATCGAGTCGATGCCAGATGCGGCAGCGAGCGCCGCGCCGGCCGCGACCATCGCCGAGTCGGGGTTGGCGTCGAAGGCGTCGAACAGCGCTGTGCCGATTGCCCCGTCATGCAGGATCGCTTCGGCCCGAGCCACGTAGCCGGCCGCGACGATGCCGGGGTCGGCGACGATCAGCGCGCGCGAAACCCCGAGCTCACGGGCGAGCTCGCCGAGCCGGGACAGCGAGCCGATCCCGAAGACCACGCGCGTGCGCGGTTGAAAATCGAACGGAATCATGGCGACGCAGCGATCCTATACTGTGCGCCTGGAGCCCGGCCTCATCACTGTGGTGGCGGCCGCGCTGCTGGCGTCAGCGGCTCGCAGTAATGCGATAGAGGTGGGTGTCGGTGCGGATGAAGAGCGAGCCGCCCGACACCGCCATCGATGCCAGCATGCTCCCATCGAGCTGGTTCGAGGCGAGCCGGCGGAACTCCCGGCCGGGCGCAATCACGGTGGTCACACCTTCTTCACTCTGGAAGTGGATTCGGCCGTCGGCAAACACCGGCGAGGCCGCGTAGTTTCCGCCGAGGCGCTGCTGCCAGTGACTCGCGCCGGTGCGGGCGTCCAGGCATGTCAGGATGCCGTTGTCGTTGACGACGTACAGCTCGTCGCCCACCAGGATCGGCGACGAAATGTAGGGGACGCCGCGGCGCAGCGTCCAGGCGACGTGCGTCTTGCTGACATCGCCCGTGCCGTCAGGACGCACCGCGAGCAGCCGCGGCGGCGACGTCCAGCCGCTGACGATGTACACCAGGCCGTGACCGTAGACCGGGCGCGGCACGTTGGAAAAGCCATCGTCATAGCTCACCCGCCAGATCTCCTTGCCCGACTGCGGATCGTAGGCCACGGTCCGGAACGCGCCCACCGACACAACCTGATCCCGGTCGCCGACGCGGATGACGAGCGGCGTGGTGTAGGCCTGAGCAAACGGCTCGCGGCGCCGGGCCTTCCAGCGGATCTTCCCCGTCCGGATATCGAGCGCGGCGACGTAGGCCTCCGGGCTGTCGCCGTCGATGTTGACGATCAAGAGGTCGCCATAGAGCGCGGGCGATCCGCCGTTGCCGTGCTGCGACTCGTAGCCGAGCCGCGTGCGCCACAGTACGTCGCCCGACGAGGTCAGCGCGGCCGTGCCGTCGGCGCCGAAATGAACGTACACGCGATCGCCACTGAGGATGGGCGTCGGTGACGCGCGGCTGTTCTTCGAGTTGATGAAGCCCGGACGCTCGACGTGAAAGAGCTCGACGTTGACGATTTCGCGCCCCGTCGTCACGTCAAACGCCAGCACACGCAGTGAGACGGCCTGTCGTCTTCGTGCATCGCCGCCCTGGACTGCCGTGGTCAGCCAGACGCGGCCGTCCCCGACGACCGGTGAAGACCAACCGCTGCCGGGCACGGCGGTCTTCCAGGCAACGTTGCGCGATTCAGACCATTCGAGCGGGAGGCCCCGCTCGGACGAGTGCCCCTGGCCCGTCGGCCCTCTGAACTCGGGCCAGTCCTGGGCCTGGGCGATGTCCACGCGCGTGATGAGGAGCAGGAAGAGGATCAGCGCGCGGCCATAACGGCGCGCATCGGGATCCGCGCGAGATACGGGTTCAGAGATCATCGGCGGGATGAGGACGTGTCGCGTGTGTGCATGCGTGAAGTCTGGAATAATAGCCGAACCGTGCCCGATTCAGCGCCGCTTGCGTTCGAGGACCGGTTCCTTCCGCGATTCTTCCTGCCGGAGCACGCCGGGCTCCGCTGCACCTACGCCCGGAGCCCACTTGGGTTGACAAGGCGCAACGGGGCCCGACCCGGTCACGCAGACGCTCGGATCGAAGCTGCAGTCCCGTTGCGGATTGTTAACCCAGGTGAGCGCCGGGATTAGGCGTTGCCGATGCCTCGCCGCGTTCTCCGCTCTCCGACAAGGGCTGGCCGCGCGGCTGGATCGCGCAACGGAATTCTCTATCCACTGGACATGCTCTATGCGCAGTTGGGCGTCGCGCCGCCGGTGGCCCGGAAGACGTCGCCGGTGCGGATTCCGTCGCCGTACAACGGCCTCCTGGTGCACGAGAACGAGATGACCCAGACGCTGGAGCAGCACGTCGGCGGGCCGGTGACGATCCGCGTGTTGTCGACCGTCCTGGCGGGCCGGTGGTACTCGCGTCGCGTGCTGCTGGTGCAAGAGGCTTCGGGCCGCCCCGTGGCCTTGGGCGCCGTCAGGATCAGGCTCGACGTGTTCAGCGCGAAGACTCGGGCGCGGATTCTACGACAGCAGGTCCCGCTCGGCCGCGTCCTGCGCGAGGCGCGCGTCGACTATTCAACCCGGCCGACGGCGTTTTTCGAGGTGACGCCAAACGCCGAGATGATGGGCGTCTTCTGGATGCGCGACGCCTGCACGCTCTACGGCCGCCAGACACAGATGATGCTCGGTGACGCCAGGGTTGGGGACATTGTCGAAATCCTCTCGCTCGTCTGAATACCGGCTCCGGCGTCGAGTCCAGTTCCACGAAGTCGACTCCGCGCGGGTCGTCTATTTCAGCCGGGTCGAGGCTGCGGCAGGCGCCCAGGCGTAATGCGTCCGGTCGAGCGCCTCGATCGTCAGGCGCTGGCAGCGCTGCAGAGCGATCGGCTGGGGCGCCTCCTGAGGACCATTTACGGCCGCAACCCCTTCTACACGCGCAAGTTTGACGCGGCGGGCATCGATATGGCCAGGCTGCGGTTACCCGACGGTCTGTCCGCGCTGCCGCTCACGACCAAGGCGGATCTGATTGCCGATCAGCACGCCAACCCGCCGTGGGGCACGGCGCTCACCGAGCCAATCGAGCGGTACACGCGGTTCAGCCAGACCTCGTCCACGACCGGCCGTCCGTTGCGGTGGATTGACACCAACGAGAGCTGGCAATGGATGCTCGAGGCGTGGAAGACCGTGTTCCGCGGCGCGCGCGTGGGGCCCGGCGATCGGGTGTTCTTCCCGTTCTCGTTCGGTCCCTTCCTTGGGTTCTGGACGGGCTTCGAGGCAGGATGTCAACTCGGGCTGCACTGCGTGCCCGGCGGCGGGATGTCGAGCCAGCTCCGCCTCGCCACGATGGACGCCGTTGGTGCCACGGTCGTTTGCTGCACACCGACGTACGCCCTCCGGCTCGCGGAGGTCGCGGCCGGAGAGCGGCCGGGCCGCCCGCTCGCGGACACCTCCGTCCGGGTCATCATCGTAGCGGGGGAGCCCGGCGGCAGCATCCCCGCCACGCGCGAGCGCATCGAGCGGAGCTGGGGAGCGCGGGTGATCGATCACTACGGGCTCACCGAGGTCGGGCCCATCAGCTTCGAGTGCTGGGAAGCACCTGGATACCTGCACCTGATTGAGCATCACTACCTGTGCGAGGTGCTCAATCCTGACGCGGACCGGTCGGTGCCGGACGGCGAGCCTGGCGAGCTCGTGGTCACCACGCTTGGGCGCGATGCCTGTCCGGTCATCCGCTACCGCACAGGCGACGTCGTGATCCGGCGCTCGGAACCCTGCGCCTGCGGGCGCACGGGGGCTCGGCTCGAACGCGGCGTCCTCGCACGCGTCGATGACATGGTCAATATTCGCGGCGTCAACGTGTATCCGGCCGGCATCGAATCGGTGCTGCGCGGATTCCACGATGTCGCGGAGTTCCGCTCGACCGTCTCGCGCGCGCACGAAATGCGCTCGCTGAGGGTCGAGATCGAGGTCACACTGCAGACCGAAGACGCGCAAGCGGTCGCGGCCAGGGTGTCAGCGGGGCTCCGTGAGGCACTCGGCCTCACGGTCGAGGTGCATGTGGTGGGGCCCGGGGTCCTACCCCGATTCGAGATGAAGGCCCTCCGGTTCGTCGTCGAGGGGTAATGAAGGATGTCTGCCCACCTGTCTATTTCGCGAGCGGATCGGGGCGAAGCTGGAACTGCATCACGATCGGCGGCGTGCCCTTGCCGGTCTCCATGTGGAACGGCGTTCGCGTGCTGACCGTCGACCAGAGCCCACGCCCTTTCCACCCCGCATTCGCATTGTCGATCCGGCCGTCGAGCCCCTTGTTGTACGTCCCCATCGGATACGGGACGCGAAGCACGACCCATTTGCCGTCCTTCAGCGCCAGGAACCCGTCCGACTGGTTGCCGGTCGCAATCGGCGTGTTCCTGCCGAGGCCAAGCGTGTCGAACTGATCCACCCAGGCAAAGTAGCTTCCTTCCGCGCTGCCAGAGTCCTTGACGTTCTTGAACTGCGGCCCTGGATTGGGATAGAAGGTCCATCCCTCAGCGCAGTGCTGGCCCGTCGCCTTCGGTCCGTTGAGCGGTGCTTTGCACTTGCGACGGTCGAAGCTGGCAAGATGGCCGCTCCCGAGCGCGACCCACGCCACGCCGTTGCGATCGACGTCCATGCCGCGCGGAGAGTACCCGCCGGTCGCAGTCGAGTTGGCCCAGGGCACCTCGTACCGCTCCGCCAGCGCCGTCTCAGTCGGATTCGGTCCGGGAGCGACGCGGATGATCGCGCCTGGGACTCCCAGAACCGATCCCCAGACCGATCCGTCCGGAGCCGGGTTCGCCGTGTAGAGCGCGTCGTCTATCTGTTTGTCTTTCGTCGGGTCGATCGGCTGATTGGGCTTTACAAACGCGTCCCTCTTGCCGTTGCCGTTGGTGTCGAGAATGAGCCCGGTCCAGCCCTGCGACTTCACCTCATCGTGCGTCGCGTCGAACATCTTCGTGTTGATCCAGCCGAAGGCCGAACTGCCGTAGCCATTGAACCAGAGTGTGTTGTTGGCATCCTCGGCGAACATCAGGTGGTGGGTGTCAAAGCAGGTGTCGATGTACGAGATTTTTTTCGTTTTCGGGTCGTACATCGCGACCTGGCGGACCGACGTGTCGATGGGGAACAACTTCGCTGACGGGTGTGTTGACCCCGCCTTGCAGTAGGCCGGCGTGGCGGGTCCCCGCACTCGCGCGGTGACCCAGAGTCTGCCCTGCCCATCGAACATCGGATTGTGCACGTCGCTCCGGCTGGTCCAGATCGCTTCGTCGCCGAAGTAGGGTGATGCCTTCAGCAACGGGCCGGGTGCCCGGGGGGTCTTCGGATCGCGCGGCGGAATCTCGAACCGGCTCGTGGCGTGGCGGACGGGATCCAGGACCGGCACCGACTCAGTACTGAGCTCGGGGGAGCCGTAGATCAGGCCGTTGGCGTTGACAGTGGGATTACGCCTGTCGGTCGACACCTGGTCGTGCAGGTAGGTTTTCTGGTCTGCCCAGTACCACTGGGTGATGACCACGTTCCGCTCCTGTCCCTGCGGACGGGGCGGCACCGGCGGCAACTCGCCGGCAGCAATGCGATCCGACCAGTCGGCAAACATCGCGACCGCACGCTGGGTGCCCAGCAGGCCGATTTCCCTGACCATGTCCGCGCCAGCCTGACCAGATTGGATCCGCCGCAGCCATGCATCTTTCGATGACGGAAAGACCCCGAGCTCTTTCGGGATCTCGCGGGTGGCCTTGTCGCCCAGTTGATGGCAGGTGTAGCAGCTGCCGTTCTTCAGCCAGGCAAGATACTGGGCCTGGGTCTTCATGGCTGATGGAATGCCGTTGCCCTGCGCGCCGGTCCCTGGGAAGTCGCTCTTTTCCGGCACCCGGATCAGCGAAGCCCAATAGCCCGCGGGGTAGTACTGTGCGGCCGCGCGCGGATTGGGAGCCTTCACCGCGGTCAGGTTGAGAGCCTTGCCTGGCGCCGCTTTGACCTTCTGGGAATCGACCAGCCCGTAGCCGCGCACCCACACGTTGTAGTTGGCCCTGGGCAGGTCGGGCATCAGGTACCGTCCACGATCGTCGGTGACGACGATCTTTGCGAACCTCGTGGGCAGGTCAGTCGTTTCCGCGATCACCCAGACGCCCGCTTCGGGCCCGCTGGCGCCGGAGACCACGCCACCGATGTCATCGTTATCGATGGCGACCGCCTCGTTGCCCTGCTGCCGGGCGCTTGTTGCGACGAGCGCCACGACCGAGATCAGGCCGAAACCGACTGCCACCGTGCCCATCAACGAACGAAATCTGCCCGTCATTGCTTTTCCCCTCTCGTCGTGCCCCCTGCGTTGTGCGCGTGATCATACGTCATCAGAAGTGCGACGGGGTGATGGTGCGATGGTGCGACGGTGCGTCCAATGGTGCAACCCGTGCGAGGGTTCGCACGATTGCATGTCGCACCGTCGCACGTCGCACGTCGCACCGTCGCACGTCGCACCGTCGCACGTCGTGAGATCTGCATTAACATACGCCCTCATGGATGCACACTTGATTTCCCGCCGCGGGATCGTGAAGGCGCTCGGCGCAGTTGCCGGCGCGGCTCTCGCCGGCGACAGCGTATTTGCGCAGCGTGCGACACCGCCCACCGTGATCTCGAATCCGCCGCGCGATTTCAGCCAGCCGACGACGTACTTCAGCGATCCGGACATTCTCACCGTCGATCCGTCGTTCGATGCGGTCGTCCTGCCGAACAACGCGATCAAGCGGCTCTGGACCGGCGGGCTGTGGCTCGAGGGGCCCGCGTGGAGCAGCGTCGGGCGCTTCCTGGTCTTCAGCGACATCGGCAACAACGTGCAGATGCGCTGGCTCGAGGACAACAACGGCGTCACGGTCTTCCGCAACCCGTCGAACAACAGCAACGGCAACACGTTCGACTACCAGGGCCGCCAGATCTCGTGCGAGCACCTGACGCGCCGCGTCGTGCGCTACGAACACGACGGCACCATCACCATCGTCGCCGACAAGTACAACGGGAAGCAGTTGAACTCGCCCAATGATGTCGTCGCGCTCCCCGACGGGAGCATCTGGTTCACGGATCCACCGTACGGCGGGCAGATGTTCGAAGGGCAGCCCGACGCCGCGGGCACTGGTCTCAATGCAGCGGGTCACATCAACCCGCGCATCGGCACGCCTCCCGAGATGGGCACGTTCCACCGCGAGCTGCCGACCGGCGTGTACCGCGTCGATCCGAGCGGACGCGTCGATCTCCTCGCGGGCGAGGACGTGCTGCCGGATCCGAACGGGCTCGCGTTCTCACCCGATCACAAGAAGCTGTACGTCGTCAGCTTCGCGAAGTTTCCGGGCGACACGGGACGAGGCGGAGATCGAAGCGTCTACACGTTCGACGTCGGCGCCAACAACAGGCTGGGCCGGCCGACGCAGTTCAGCGACTTCATGATCGACGGCGTGAAGTGCGCGCCGGACGGCATTCGCGTGGATGTCGAAGGAAACCTCTGGGCGGGAAGCAACGCCGGCCGCGAGCTCGGGTACAACGGCGTCACGGTCTGGAATCCGCAGGGCAAGCTGATCGGCCGGATCCGTCTGCCCGAGGTGTGCGCAAACATCACCTTCGGTGGACCAAAGCGCAATCGCCTGTTCATGGTGGCGAGCCAGTCGCTCTATGCCGTGTACGTCAACACGCAGGGCGCCGGTCCCGCTTAACCAACTCCCAACTCCCAACTTCCAACTCCCAAGGAGAACGCTCCCGACAATCGTCTTGGGAGTTGGGAATTGGAGGTTGGAAATTTGTGTCGTCAGAACGCGCTCTTCACCACGCCGCCGTCGACGCGGAGCGCGGCCCCGGTCGTCGCCGAGGACAGCGGGCTCGCGACATACACGACGAGAGACGCCACTTCCTCCGGCTTGGCAAACCGCTTGATGAGTGACGTCGGCCGGACTTTCTTGAAGAACTCCGGCTCGAACTGCTCGAACGTTTTTCCCTCCCGTTTCGCCATCGCCTCGACGAAATCTCCAACGCCCCTCGAGCGGGTCGGTCCAGGCAAAACGCAGTTGACGGTGATCCCGGTACCGGCGAGCGCTTCGGCCATGCCACGGGACACCGCGAGCTGCGCCGTCTTGGTCATCCCGTAGTGGATCATCTCCGGGGGAATCTGCACGCCGCTCTCGCTGGAGATGAAGATGATGCGGCCCCAGTTCCTGCGCTTCATCCCCGGGAGGAACAGGCGCGCGAGACGGATGCCGCTGAGGACGTTGACCTGGAAGAATCGCTCCCACTCGGCGTCGGTGATCTCCTCGAACGTCTTCGGCTCGAAGATGCCCAGGTTGTTCACCAGGATCTCCACCGATGGAAAGCGGCGGGCCACCTCGTCGGCGGCGGCCGCGGTGCTCAGGTCGCCGGGAAACCCGACCGCGCTCTCCGGGGAAATGGCGTTGAGTTTGGAAGCAATCGCGTCGACTGACTCCCGCGAGCGGCCGTTCACGACGACGCGCGCGCCCTCGCGCACGAGCCCTTCGGCGATCGCGTACCCGATCCCGGCGGTGCTGCCGGTCACGAGCGCCAGCTTTCCAGTCAAACCAAGATCCATGCACTTCGCTCCTTTATCGCGCCAGCCTGGGTGTCCAGATGACGCGTGTCACCCAAAACCCTCACGGAGGTGTCGGACGTAGTCATCAGGATCCACGGCTTTCCAGAGATCGCGATGGCGTGCGGCCAACGCGAGCAGAGGATCCGTGACTGAAGGCGGTGCCCAGTCACGCTCGTACCAGTCGAGCAAGACATGGTAATTGGCCGGGATCTCCGAGCAGTCCGGCACGATCTTTCCGCCTTCGCGCTTCGGATGGTACGGGTCACCCGGACGAAACAGGCGTCGGCGAGATGGCCCGGTTTCGAACAGCATGCGGTGCCGGCCCTTGTCTGGCGGGCGATTCGCGACGCAGTGGACCGACAGGTGCGGGTACACGCCAGCCCGCTTGTCGTCGGTCAGACCCTCGCGTACGAGGCGGGCTTCAATTTCCTTCAAGCTGAAATCAGACGCCTGAGGACGTTCCCGGTGCAACAGGGCGGTCGCAATCCACACCTCGTCCGCGACTCTGATCGCTGCGGTAACTTTTCCCATGCGCCCGTTCAATTCATCGAGCACGTGCCGGGTCCGCGCGGGTCGCCGCATCGCCCGCAAGCACCGGACGTGTTTGCCGTTTGTGTCGAGCCGCTGGTATGAGCGGCGAAGACGGAGAGGCGTCGCTCAAGAGCGGTGCCCTGGCACGACGGACACGCGGGCGTATCGGCTCCGCGCACGAGGAACTCGAAACGATGCGAACAGCTCCGGCACTCGTATTCGTACAGTGGCATTCAGTTGATTATGACGCGATGATGGCGAACTGCGTTGCGCATACCGCGGCGCGCGTTTGTTGACAACAGTAAGTTGCGGTTCTAGACTCGCGATCCATGAAGAGCGCCATCTGTTTCTCGACGCTGATTGCGGCTGTTGTGCTGGTGACAACGGTCACGGTGGTCGGGCAGAAAGTCAATCCGAAAGCCGACGTGGCCGCCGCTGGGTTCCAGCCGCCGTACTGGGCCTATCCGGCAAATCCTCCCGACTACGTGGCTCCCGCCGACGATGGCGTTCCGCGCCACGTGCCGGACAGCAACGTCGCGCTGACGCTCACCGTCATCCGTGATCTGTTCACGCCGCCGGACTGGCATCCCGAGGATCACCCGGCGATGCCGACGATCGTCGGGCACGGGCGGAAGCCCAGCGTGTGGGCCTGCGGGTACTGTCACTTGCCGAACGGCGTCGGCAAGCCCGAAAACGCCAACGTCGCGGACCTGCCGGAAGCGTACTTCATGCAGCAAGTCGCCGACTTCAAGAGCGGCGCACGCCGAAGCACTGTGCCTGACATCGTGCCGAACTCCGGGATGGTGGCATCGATCCTGCCCACCACGGACGCCGAGGTTCGTGAGGCCTACGACTACTTCGCGAAGAACAGGCTGACCACGCAGCGGTACAAGGTGACCGAGACCGACAGCGTGCCGAAGACAAGCGTTCAGGGAAGCTGGGTGCTGGCTCCAATCAAAGGCAAGGGCGAAGGGACGGAGCCGATTGGGCAGCGCGTGATCGAAGTGCCGATGGATCCGGCGCGCACGACGCTTCGTGACGCGCGATCCACGTTCATCACCTACGTGCCCATCGGCAGCATCAAGAAGGGTGAGGCGCTGGTGACGACGGGCGGCAGCGGAAAGACGGTCCAGTGCACGGTCTGCCACGGAGCCGATCTCAGAGGCATCGGTCCGATTCCACCGATCGCCGGTCGCTCGGCGATCTACACGTTCCGGCAGTTGTACGATTTCAAGGATGGCGCGCGCCATGGGGCATGGTCGGCGCTGATGAAGCCTGCAGTCCAGAACCTGACGCTCGACGACATGATTGCGATCGTCGCGTACACGTCGTCCCGCATGCCGTAGTCAGTCGGCAGCGGGCAGCGGGCAGTCGTAGAGAGGCGTCGGCGGGTCCGCTTCGCGGGACCCGCCCTACTTCCGGCGGGTCCGCTTCGCGGCACCCGCCCTACTTCAGTAAATCGTCGATGATCTTCTTGAAGACGGGGTACGGCTGTGCGCCGCCGACGACGTGTCCGTTGATGAAGAACGTGGGCGTGCCCTGGATCCCAACACCATCACCATCGGCCTTGTCCTTGGCGACTTCGTCTTTGTACTTCGCCGAATCGATACACGCGTTGAACGCCGCCACATCAAGGCCTATGTCCTTACCCCATTTCTTCAGGTCGGCGACCTTGAACCGGACGATGTCCTCTCCCTGCTTGTCCTGCTCGCGGAAGACCTTGTCGTGATACTGCCAGTACTTGTTCTGGTCCGCCGCGCAATCGGCGGCCATCGCCGCCAGCATCGCTTCCGGATGTATCTGCACGATCGGAAAGTCTCTGAACACGAGCTTCGCCTTGCCCGTGTCGACGTAGTCCTTCTTCAGCCGCGGCTCCACTTCCCTCCAGAACGCTCTGCATGAGGGGCACTGGTAATCGCCGAACTCGATGATGAAGACCTTGGCCTTGGCATCGCCAAGCACCGGGTCGTCGTCGATCCCGACGACCCCCCGGATCTGGGCTGCCGGATACGACAGGAACCCCGCGATCACGAATATTGCCGTGAAGAGGATTTTCATCACACGACGATAATACACATTGTGACCGAGGCCTACGAGGTGTTCCTCGCGGAGTATCCGGAGTACGCATCGACCGCCATTCTCGACCGGCTGCGCGCCACTGAATACCGGCGGCTCGACGAGCAGCAGCATGTGTACCTCGACTACACCGGCGGCAGCCTCCACGCCGAGTCGCAACTGCTGCAGCATGCAGCGCTGCTGAACGAGCACGTCTTCGGCAACCCGCATTCGGGCAGCCCGACGTCGCTCAGCATCACCACGCTCGTCGAGCAAGCGAGGCAGGCCGTCCTCGACTGGTTCAACGCACCGCCTGGCGAGTACACGGCGGTGTTCACCGCCAACGCGACCGGCGCGCTGAAGCTCGTGGGGGAGTCGTATCCGTTCGCGCCGGGCGGGCAACTGCTCCTGACCGTCGACAATCACAACTCGGTGAACGGCATCCGCGAGTTCGCGCGTGCGAAGGGCGTCGAGGCGGAGTACGTCCCGCTGACCATGCCGGAGCTCCGCATCGATCTGGACAAGGTGCGGGCGGGTCTTCAGGGGCGCCCATGGGGCGAGCCGCGAAGGCTCTTCGCGTTCCCCGCGCAATCGAACTTCACCGGCGTGCAGCATCCGCTGGATCTCATCGAGCTCGCGCACGCGCGCGGCTGGGATGTCCTGCTCGACGCCGCCGCGTTCGTGCCGGCGAGCCGTCTCGACCTCTCCGAGGTGGAGCCCGACTTCGTCGCCGTCTCCTTCTACAAGATGTTCGGGTACCCGACCGGCGTCGGGTGCCTGCTCGTCCGCAACGACTTGCTGACCGCGCTCCGCCGCCCGTGGTTTGCCGGCGGCACGGTAAACTTTGCCACGGTGCAGGGGCGCGCCCACATCCTGTCGCCGCGGGAGGCAGGGTTCGAGGACGGCACGCTGAACTATCTCGGCATTCCGGCGGTTGACATCGGGCTGCGTCATCTCCGGTCGATCGGGATCGAGACGATCGGCACGCGCGTGCGCTGTCTCACCGGGTGGCTGCTGCGGGAGCTGATGAACCTGCGGCACAGCAACGGCCGTCACATGGCGCGCATTTATGGGCCGGTGACAACCACGGCGCGCGGCGGGACCGTGACGATGAATTTCTACGATCCCGAAGGGCACCTGCTGGACTACCGGCGCGTGGAGGAGCTGGCGGCGTTGCAGCGGATCTCGCTGCGCACCGGCTGCTTCTGCAACCCGGGCGCGGGGGAGACCGCGGAGGGGCTGACGGAAGCCGACGTGCGCGCCGCGCTGGAGGCGGACGCCGACATGAACCTGCCGCGCTTCCTGCAGGTCATCACCCACCGCGGCGGCAAGAGCGCAGGCGCGATTCGCGTCTCGCTCGGCCTCGTCAGCAACTTCGCCGACGTGCGTCGTTTCGTGCAGTTCGCCGGGAGCCTGCGGGACCAGACACGCCTGACGATCGGCGACGTCACGTTCGACATCGAATCCTGTCGAGTGATCCGCGACGGGAGTTAACACGTCCACCAACCACTAACCACCAACCACTAACCACTAACCACTAACCACTAACCACTAACCACCAACCACCAACCACCAACCACCAACCGTGGCCCACGTCTCTCCCTACGGCACCTGGACCTCCCCGATCTCGGCGAAGACCGTCGCCGAGCAAGGCCTCCGGCTGGGCTTTGTCGCGCTCGACGGCGACGACATCTACTGGCTCGAAGGCCGGCCGCACGAGGGCGGCCGCAACGCGCTGGTGAAGCGCGGCCCTGACGGCCGCATCGCCGACGTCGTGCCCAGTGACCACAACGTCCGCTCGCGCGTCCACGAATACGGCGGCGGTCACTTCATCGTCTCGAGCGGCGTTGTTTACTACTCGAATTTCTC
>JAHFUO010000016.1:17956-44634 GCA_023265015.1 Acidobacteriota bacterium
CGTACGTGGGGCGGGTTCCGCGCCAGCGGACCCGCCAGAACCCATCACTCCCGAGGGTCAATGGTTCTACGCCGACGCGACGATCGACGCGCGTCGGCGCCGCCTCATCTGCGTGCGCGAGGACCACACAACACCGGGCCACGAACCGATCACAACGCTTGTCAGCATTTCGCTCGACGGGCAGCCGGCTGCCGGCGGCCTGCTGCCGGCGGGAAACGTCCTCGCCTCCGGTTACGACTTCTATTCGACGCCGCGTCTCAGCCCTGACGGATCGAAGCTCTCGTGGCTGGCGTGGCGCCATCCGCAGATGCCGTGGGACGGCACCGAGTTGTGGGTGGCCGATGCAGCCGATGCCGGGGCGCTCGCGAATCCAACGCTCGTCGCCGGCAGCGCGCACGACTCGATCTACCAGCCCGGCTGGTCGCCGGACGGCACGTTGTACTTCGCGAGCGATCGGACGGGCTGGTGGAATCTGTATCGGGCGCGCGGCGCGCGCATCGAGCCGGTGCTGCGCGAGCCGATTGATGAAGCAGAGTTCGGGCGGCCGCAGTGGCTGCTGGGCTGGGCGACATGGGCCTTCGCCGATGCGCGGCGGATGGTGGTGACGTACGTGCGCCGCGGGCGCTGGCATCTTGCGACGATCGATCTGTCGACGGGAACGCTGACGAACGTGGCGACCGATCTCGAGCCGTTGGAGTGGCTCACGGCCACGCGGGGCGATGCGGTGTACGTCGCCGCATCGCCAACGTCGCCCGCCGCGGTCGTGCACACAGATCTCTCCACCGGTGCGACGACAATCATTCGTTCCAGCGCCACACAAGCTGTTGATGCCGGTCATATCTCTGTCGCCGAGGCGATCGAATTCCCCACCGAAGGCGGCGTGACCGCGCACGCCTTCTACTACCCGCCGCGCAACAAGGATTTCACCGCGCTCCCCTCCGACCGGCCCCCGCTCATCGTCATCAGCCACGGCGGGCCGACGACGGCGACGAAGGCGACGCTCGATCTGCAGGTGCAGTACTGGACGAGCCGCGGCTTCGCTGTTGTCGACGTGAACTACGGCGGCAGCTCGGGCTACGGACGCGACTATCGCGAGCGCCTCAACGGGCGGTGGGGAATCGTGGATGTCGACGACAACATCAATACGGCACGGTTCCTGGTCGAGCAGGGGAAGGCCGATCCTCGCCGCCTGATCATCCGCGGCGGCAGCGCCGGCGGCTACACGACCCTTGCGGCCCTCACATTCCATCCCGGCGAGTTCAAGGCTGGCGCGAGCTATTACGGCGTCAGCGACGCCGAAGCGCTGGCGAAGGACACGCACAAGTTCGAGTCGCGCTATCTCGACACGCTGATCGGTCCGTATCCGGCCGCGCAGGATGTCTATCGCGCGCGCTCACCGATTCACTTCACGGAGAGGCTTGCGTGTGCGCTGATTCTCTTCCAGGGTCTCGAGGACAAGATCGTTCCGCCCGACCAGTCCGAGAAGATGGCCGATGCCG
This sequence comes from Acidobacteriota bacterium, assembly GCA_023265015.1. GTDB lineage: Bacteria > Acidobacteriota > Vicinamibacteria > Vicinamibacterales > UBA2999 > Gp6-AA40. Next base: position 19,456 of record JAHFUO010000016.1, read on the forward strand.
TCCGCGCGAAGGGACTACCGGTGGCCTACCTGGAGTTCGAAGGTGAGCAGCACGGCTTCCGCAAGGCGGACACGATCATTCGCTGCCTCGAGGCGGAGCTGTATTTCTACGGCGCCGTGTTCGGATTCACGCCCGCGGGCCCGATCCAGCCGATACAGATCGACAATCTCCAGTAGGCCGGGTCCCGCGAAGCGGACCCGGCGTCTCGTCCCGCGAAGCGGACCCGGCGTCTCGTCCCGCGAAGCGGACCCGGCGTCTCGTCCCGCGAAGCGGACCCGGCGTCTCGTCGCGCGAAGCGGACCCGGCGTCTCGTCGCGCGAAGCGGACCCGGCGTCTCGTCGTGCGAAGCGGACCCGGCGTCTCGTCGCGCGAAGCGGACCCGGCGTCTCGTCCCGCGAAGCGGACCCGGCGTCTCGTCGCGCGAAGCGGACCCGGCGTCTCGTCGTGCGAAGCGGACCCGGCGTCTCGTCGCGCGAAGCGGACCCGGCGTCTCGTCCCGCGAAGCGGACCCGGCGTCTCGTCGCGCGAAGCGGACCCGGCGTCTCGTCGTGCGAAGCGGACCCGGCGTCTCGTCCCGCGAAGCGGACCCGGCGTCTCGTCGCGCGAAGCGGACCCGGCGTCTCGTCGTGCGAAGCGGACCCGGCGTCTCGTCGTGCGAAGCGGACCCGGCGTCTCGTCGCGCGAAGCGGACCCGGCGCGTTTGGGTTACGATTCGCACCCACATGGCTGGTGTTCGGGCGCGCCTCGACTCCATCGATCTGCTCCGCGGCATCGTGATGGTCATCATGGTGCTGGACCACACGCGCGATTTTGTCCACGGCCCCGCGCTCCACTACGACCCCACCGACCTCGCCCACAGCTCGACGGCGATTTTCATGACGCGCTGGATCACGCACTTCTGCGCGCCGGTGTTCGTGTTCCTCGCCGGCGTGAGCGCGTACCTGCAGAAGATGCGTGGAAAGCCGACGGGCGATCTCTCGCGCTTTCTGCTGACGCGCGGCATCTGGCTGATCGCGATCGAGATCGTGATCCTGCACGTGCTCGTCTGGTTCAACGCCGACTTCAGCTTCATCGGCCCCTTGCAGGTGATCTGGGCGCTCGGATGGTGCATGGTGATTCTGGCTGGACTCATCCACCTGCCGCGTCCGGCGATCGCGACGTTCGGGATCGCCATGATCGCGCTGCACAACCTGCTCGACGGCGTGCGCGTCCCGGTGTGGGACGGACCAGGATCGTCGATTCCAGGCGTGTGGGAGAAGTTGTGGATGGTCCTTCACCAGGCAGGATTCGTTCCTCTCCTCGGTGCGTCGAGCACTCTCGTGTGGGTCCAGTACCCGCTCGTCCCGTGGATTGGCGTGATGGCCGCGGGCTATGCCTTCGGCGCGATCTACGAGCTCGGGCCGGATCGCCGCGTGCGGCTGCTGCGCCAGGCGGGCGTTGCGCTGACCCTTGCGTTCGTGGCGATTCGCGCGATCAATGCTTACGGCGATCCGCAGCGATGGTCGACGCAGCCGACCGCGATCTTCACCGTCCTGTCGTTCATGAACACGACGAAGTATCCGCCCTCCCTCCTGTATCTGTTGATGACGCTGGGCCCCTCGCTGCTCGCGCTTTCCTGGTTCGACTCCAGTAGGGCGGGTTCCGCCGGAGGCGGACCCGCCGGAGCCGGAGGCGGACCCGCCGGAGCCACAGGCGGACCCGCCGACGGACCAGCCCGAGTGCTGGTCACGTTCGGCCGCGTGCCGCTGTTTTTCTATCTGGTCCAGTGGCCGCTCGCGCACTCGTCGGCGATCATCGCGAACCTCATCGCGGGAAGGCCGTTCCAGTATCTGTTCAGCACGCCGCCGGCTATTTTCAATCTCCCCTGGGGCACAGGGTTTCGGCTGTGGGTCGTCTACGTTTGCTGGGCGATCATCATCCTCGTGGAGTATCCGCTCTGCCGCTGGTTCGCCGGCGTGAAGCAACGCAGGCGTGATTGGTGGTTAGGTTATCTGTAGGCCGGGTGCCGCGCAGCGGACCCGGCGCAAGGTTAGGTACGTGGGCCGGGTGCCGCGCAGCGGACCCGGCGCAAGGTTAGGTACGTGGGCCGGGTGCCGCGCAGCGGACCCGGCGCAAGGTTAGGTACGTGGGCCGGGTGCCGCGCAGCGGACCCGGCGTAAGGTTAGGTACGCAGGCCGGGTGCCGCGCAGCGGACCCGTCGTGAAGGAAACGACATGAGACGACTGATTCTTGGGATCGCGATCGCGGCGTGTGCCATCACCGCGCCGCGCGCGCAGGCGCCCACCGCGCAGGCGGGCCGCGTGACGGGACCGATCACGCTCGCCGTCGATGCGCGCGAGACCGCGCGCAAGCTGCTGCACGCGCGCGAGACGCTGCCGGTATCTCCCGGCGCGCTCACGCTCGTCTATCCGAAGTGGCTGCCGGGCGAGCATGCGCCAGACGGGCCGATCACCGATCTGGTCGGGCTGAAATTTTCCGCCGGCGGCAGGCCGCTGGCGTGGCGGCGTGATTCGGTGGACATGTTCGCGTTCCACCTCGATGTCCCGCAGGGCGTCAATTCGCTCGAGGCGTCTTTCGACTTCCTCTCCGCGATTGGCGCCGGCGGCTTCAGTTCGGCGTCATCGGAGACCGCGCATCTCGGCATCTATTCGTGGAACCAGGTGCTGCTCTATCCGCAGGGTGCGCGCACCGACGACGTGATGTTCCGCGCGAGCATGCGCCTGCCGGACGGGTGGAAGTTCGGGACCGCGCTGCCGGTGGCGGGGCAGAGCGGCGGCACGATCGACTTCGCGCCGGTGTCGCTGACGACGCTCGTTGATTCGCCTGTCATCGCGGGCGAGTACTTCCGCGTGGTGCCGCTCGATGCGTCGAGCAGGCCGGTCGAGGTGGATCTGGTCTCCGACAGCCAGGGCGCCATCGACATCTCCGAGGACCTCACGCAGAAGTGGAAGAAGCTCGTGCAGGAAGCCGACGCGATGTTCGGCGCGCGGCACTACAACAACTACCGCTTCCTCCTCACGCTGAGCGATCGCGTCGCGCACTTCGGCCTCGAGCATCACCAGTCCAACGACTCGCGCGTGCCCGAGAACTCGCTGAGCCAGTCGAACGCGATCGGCGTCGTGGCGCATGAGTACGTCCACTCCTGGAACGGCAAGTTCCGTCGTCCCGCCGGGCTCGCCACGGCCGATTTTCAACAGCCGATGACTGGCGAGCTGCTGTGGGTCTACGAGGGGCTGACGCAGTACCTGGGCTATGTCCTTGCCGCGCGCAGCGCCGTCTGGGATGACCACTACTACAAGGAGCGGCTCGCCCAGATTGCGGCGTACTTGGACAACCTGCCCGGCCGCGAATGGCGGCCGCTCGTCGACACGACGGTGGCCGCGCAGCTCCTGTACTTCGCACCCGGTCAATGGGCGGCGTACCGGCGAGGCATCGATTTCTACGATGAGGGCTGGTTGATCTGGCTCGACGCCGACACGCAGATCCGCCAGTTGACGAACGGCCAGAAATCGATCGACGACTTCTGCCATCTCTTTTACGGCGGCGAGAGCAGCGCGCCGATGCTGAAGCCGTACGCGTTTGACGACGTGGTGAGCGCGCTGAACCAGGTGGCACCGTACGACTGGAAGGGCTTCCTGACGGCGCGCGTCTACCAGGCGGCGCCGCTCCCGCCGCTGGACGGCATCACGAAGGGCGGATGGCGACTCGTGTACACCGATGCGCGGAACGATTACCTGAAGATCAGCGACGGCGAGCGGATCGATGCCGCCTATTCAATCGGCCTGCGGCTGAGGACGCGCGATGGCGTCATCAACGACGTGATCCTGGATTCACCGGCGGGCAAGGCGGGCATCGGCCCGGGGATGCAGATCCTGGCGGTGAACGGCGTGCGCTTCTCGGCGGACACGCTCCGCACCGCAATCACGGGGTCGAAGGGCGCATCCGGTCCGCTGATGATCGAAGTGCAGAACGATGACGTGGTGAAGACGCTGGCGCTCGATTATCACGGCGGGACGCGCGAGCCGCATCTCGAGCGGGATATGTCGAAGCCCGACGTGCTCGGCCAGATCCTGGCCTCGCGAGCGAAATAAGCAGGGATTAGGGATTGGGGATTAGGGATTAGGGATTGGGGATTAGGGATTGGGGATTAGGGATTGGGGATTGGGGATTAGGGATTGGGGATTAGGGATTGGAAGGGATTTGGGGTGAAGGGACTGGATTCTTTCGAATCCTAATCCCCAATCCCCAATCCCCAATCCCCAATCCCTGACTTACGGTTGCCGATCGAACTTCGTCATCAGCACCGCGTGGCCGGGGATGTGGCCGTTCATCGCGTTCATGACGTCGGCGCGCGTGGCGGCGGAGGCATCACACGCGCATTTCGTTTACCATCCACGCATGTTGTATTCATCGTCTCTCTGGCTTCATTCCCTGCTGCGCTGGGCTGTCCTGCTCACCGGCGCGGTCGCCTGGTTCCGGTCGATTGGCGGCGCCACCGCGAAGCGGCCGTGGACGTCGAAGGACGAGCTGTGGGGGTTGCTGTTCATCGGCACCCTCGACACAGAGATCCTGGTCGGCCTGGCGCTCTATATTTTCCTCAGCCCCTTTACGAAGATCGCGTTCCAGGATTTCGCAGGCGCGATGGCGAACGCCAGCCTGCGCTTCTGGGCGGTGGAGCACATCGCCGGGATGATCATCGGCATCGCGCTCGCGCACATCGGTCGCGTCAAGGCGCGGAAGGCGGCGACCGACGCACGGCGCCATCGCCTGGTGACGATCTTCTTCGGCCTCGCGCTGGTCGCGATCATCGTGTCGATTCCGTGGCCCGGCCTCCCGGTCGCGCGGCCGCTCGTTCGTTTCTAATGGCGGGTCGCGGGTGCACACCCGTGCACCCGTGAACCGTATGATCGAAGTGATCCGTTCCGACATCACGACGTTGGCAGTTGACGCGATCGTCAACGCGGCGAATGAGCGGATGCTCGGCGGCGGAGGCGTGGACGGGGCGATTCACCGCGCGGCGGGCCGGCAGCTGTACGAGGCCTGCCTCGCGACTCCCGAAGTGCGGCCCGGCGTCCGATGCCCGACTGGTCACAGCCGCATCACGCCGGGGTTCAAGCTGCCCGCGCGCCACGTGATCCACACGGTCGGCCCTGTCTGGCGCGGCGGCGGTCATGGCGAAGCGGAGCTGCTGGCGTCGTGTTATCGCAGCGCGTTTGCGCTGGCGCGCGAGCACGCGCTGCGGTCGATCGCGTTTCCGGCGATCAGCTGCGGCGTCTACGGTTATCCGCTGGACGAGGCGGCCGCGATTGCCGTGCGCGAGGCGAAGGCGCAAGAGGCCGATTTCGATCGCATCCTGCTCGTCGCGTTTGACGATGCCGCGTGCGATGCCCTCGGCCGCTATGCACGATGACTTTCTAATCGGTCGCCTGCATCATTGAAACTACCAGTGTTTGATTACTTCACGCGCGCTCGAATAACGACTTCCGGAGCGACCATTCCCGTCGTCCACGGTGGCAGCGGCCCGCCGCTCCTCTTACTGCACGGCCACCCGCAGACGCACGTCATGTGGCACAAGGTCGCCCCACTTCTCGCGAACGATTTCACCATCGTCGCTACCGACCTCCGCGGGTATGGCGACAGCAGCAAGCCACCAGGCGGTGTTGACCACTCGGGATATTCAAAGCGTGCAATGGCGCAGGACCAGGTCGAGGTGATGTCGCGGCTCGGCTTCGAGAGGTTTGCCGTCGCCGGCCACGATCGCGGCGGACGCGTCGCGCATCGGATGGCGCTCGATCATCCCGGACGCGTCACGAAGCTCGCGCTCCTCGACATCGTTCCGACCCATCGTCTCTATGGCGATTCGACGCGGGAGTTCGCGACCGCGTACTACCACTGGTATTTCCTGATTCAGCCTGAGCCGCTTCCTGAAACGTTGATCGCCAACAGCGTGCGGTTCTGGCTCGAGCAGAAATTCGGCAAGGCTGCGCGCGGCGCGATCACGCCCGAGGCGTTCGCGGAGTACATGCGCTGCTACAGCGATGCGGAGACCATTCACGCGAGCTGCGAGGACTATCGCGCGGGCGCGTCGATCGACCTCGCGCACGACGAGGCGGACATGGAGAAGAGGATCGCGTGCCCGCTGCTTGTGCTCTGGGGCGAGCGCGCCCCGATGCACAGACTCTACGACGTCACGGCGACGTGGAGAGAGCGGGCGGCGAACGTCACCGGCAAGGCGCTGCCGGGGACGCATTACTTCGCGGAGGAGATTCCGGAACAGGTTGCGAAGGAACTGAAGACCTTTTTCTCGGTCGCAGCGAGATAAGAGCGATTCCGGGGCGATTTGTCTCGCATCGGCTCGGTGCGATGTCGCTCCCGCCTTCGCCATAGGCTACGGCGGGCAAGCCCGCAAAAGCGCTGGGCTTCGCCGGCGCTCGCTGCCGGCGGAGGCAGAAGGCAGGTCGACCTGAGGCGCGATCCGCGTGAGCATTTTCGATGTGTGGGTAGGCCGTTGGAGCCTCACTCCTGACGGTGAACCAATTGCAACGGCCAGCAGCGACCTCCTACCGGTACGCCGAAACGGCGTTCCGGGCATGCTGAAGGTTGCGCGAGTGGAAGAAGAACGCCGAGGTGCGGCGTTGATGGCTTGGTACGCGGGAGATGGCGCTGCGCGCGTGCTTGAGCGCGAAGGCGCAGCGTTGTTGCTCGAGCGTCTCGCCCGTGACGAGTCGCTCGTCACCATGTCCAGAACCGGACGTGACGATGATGCCACTCGCATCATTTGTCACACCATCGCTCGGCTTCACGCTCGACGCGACAAGGCGCCTCCAGGTCTCGTGCCTCTGGCGACCTGGTTCCTGGCCTTGGAATCGACCGCACGCCGCATCCCCGCATGCGCGACCGCCGTGGCCGCGGCTCGTGAGCTGCTGTCGGCACCACAAGATCCCGTCGTGCTGCACGGCGACATTCATCACGGCAACATCTTGCACGACGCACGGAGCGGATGGTGCGCCATTGATCCGAAGGGTCTGCACGGTGAGCGCAGTTTTGATTACGCGAACACGTTCTGCAATCCCGATATCGAGACCGCTACGGCACCGGGATGTCTCTCACATCGAGTCGACGTGATCGCAAGCGAAGCGCGCATCGATCCTCGGCGGTTGCTCAAGTGGGTTCTTGCTTATGCGGGACTATCTGCTGCGTGGAGTCTCGAAGACAGGGATGACCCAGAGCTGGCGCTGACGATTGTGCAGATCGCTTCACGTGAACTCGGCATCACCGGATAACGGCAGAAGTTCATGCGCGACCGACGCGTTGAATTTCAAACCCGGGCGGCGACGCGGATGGATCGAACGTGATGATGAAATTCTCGAAGAAACCATGTCTCCCGAGAAGTGCGGCCACCGGAAGCGCGGAAGCAAAACCAGCGGTGATGCGAATCATGTCGGCCCCGACCCATAGATTGATGTCGTGATAGTAGACGTCGATGCGGACCCCAGCGGCAATTCCTGCGGCAGTTCCCTTGATGCCTCTCTCCAGCCGGAGTCCGAGGTAAGCAGCAATGCTTGCCTGAAAGAGGCAATCGGCCGCTCCCGAATCGACGATCGCCTCGAGGCGCGGCGTCTGGCGTGAATGTCCGGAGCTGAGTCGAACGGGTAGGATGGGCACCCAGTTTGACGTCACCCGCGGAAACGCTGGGTGTGGTTGGTCGACCGGGATGATCTTGTAGTTGAAGCGCACCGCCGCTTAGAGGATGCGGGGCGTCCAGTCTTCAGGGACTCTGAGAATGAGGGGATCGCTCTCCCCGGCACGCTCGGCCCCGACCGCGGCTTCTTCGAAGGTGGCGCCATCCGCGACGACGCGGCTCTCATCCGCAGATAACGCGATCCACCGATCTGGCGGTGCGCTTCTCAGCGCGGCCAGGCGCAACTCCGAGGCGCTGTCGAGATGCTGCGGCATATCCTTACTCTACTTATCGTCCATGTGGTCAATGGACTGCAAGCCCAACACCGTGGAGCGACGGATTCTAGCAGAGAGTAGGCCGACCTCCCGCCTTCACTCTTCGAACTGCGGCGGACGAGGAAGGTCGGCCTCTACGATTGAACCTGCGAACGCCCGCGAACCCCCGAACATCTTGAACCCCGGAACCGGCACTCGTGCACTCGTGCACCTGTGCACCGGAGAACCGCCAGGTTCATCGTTTCACGCCGTCGTATTCGAGCATCTGCGCGGTCAGATCCATCGGATACGAGATCTTCACGTCGCTGATCTTCCCGTCGGCGCCCGTCACCGGCGTCAGCTTCGGCATCACGAACGCGGTGTACGAGGGCAGGTTCTGCTTGTCGACCCGCGCGATCACTTCATCCCGCAGCTTCGGATCGAAGTGCACGCCGTAGGTTTCGAACAGCGTCTTCGCCGCCGCGTAATCGCCTTCCGACTTGATCCGCTGCACGTCGGCCAGCAGCCGTCCCACGCCCTCGCGGAACGCCGTCGGATCGACCAGCACCAGGTACGTCTTGCCGTCGCGCGTGCGCTGCTCGATCGCCTTCGTGTTCGCCATGAGCCACCGGACGATCATCTGCCGGTTGCGCATGTGGTCGTCCGCGATCGTCGCCCCTTCGCGCACGCGGCGCAGCTGCACCAGCGCGTTGCGCGTGTAGGCGCCGTACGCGGCGCGGGCGATGTTGTCCTGGTCCGCCGCCGGAATGACTCCGAGCTCCGCCAGCTTCGGATCGGCGATGTAGTACAGCCCCACGAGGTCCGCGCGCCCTTCCTCGAGCGCCGAGAAGTGCTCCTTGATCGCCTGCTGCGGGGTGCCTGTGAACCCCGCGGCCTGCTGCCCCGACGCGTGGCCGATCACTTCGTGCATGTCGGTGTGAAGGACGTCCGCGATGGAGCCGTACTTCGCGCCCCGATCGGCCTCTTCCGGCGTCCACGAAAACTCGCCGCGCATCGATCCGGGCGTCGACTTGTCGTACGCCTCGACCACGTTCGCGAGCGAGACCGACTTGCTGCCGTACTCCTGGCGGATGCGCTGGTCGTTCGGCAGGTTGATCCCGACGGGCGTGACGGGTCCCGAGTCGCCGATTTCGACGACCACATCGATCGCGTTGGCGACGATGCCCTTGACGTCCGCCTTGCGGTACTTCGGGTCGAACGGCATGTGGTCCTCGAACCACTGCGCGTTGCTGGCGATCGTCTTGATCATCTCGGTCTTCCGGGGATTGACGTGGAAGACGAGCGCCTCCCAGGCGCCCTTGATGCCGCGCGGGTCGAGATAGACCTCGATGAAGCCGTTGATCGTGTCGACCGGCGACACCTTGTCCTGCATCCACGCGATGTCGAACTTCTCGCGGTCGCTCTGCTCGCCCGTGCGGTACCACTGGATCAGCGCGCGGAGCGCGTTCTGCATCGGCGGGTCGGCAAACGGGATCGCGTCGTTCAGGTGCGCCACGATGTTGGAGATCTGCGACGCGTAGCGGCCGTCGATCTTGTAGACCTCTTCGACCGGCTTGCCCGGGCCCTGCTTCACGAGGCGCGCGTTCAGGCCGTATCGCTCGGTGAACCCCTTGAGATCCGCCATCGAGACGCCGCCCGCGTAGAGGTTGCTGGCGCTCGCGGTCAGGATGTCCTTGCCGGGGGGCGGCGTCTTGTTCGTGACGAGCGGGTCGACGTCGGGATCGAAGAACATCGGCTGCAGCCGCTTCAGCATCGCGTCGAGCGACTCGCCGTTCCGCGTGGCGAACGTGGCGCCCGCTTTCGCGGAGGCCTGTGCCGCCGCGGCGAATGCGCCGGGCGCGCACGTCAGGACGAATTTCCGGTACGTGAGATTGTTGTACGCGCCGTTATTGATCCAGAAGAGCTTCGTGTAGCGCTGGATCTCGCCGAGCGTCGCGGGGTCGACGCCCTGCGGGTGCGCCACGATCTGTTCGAGCACGCCGCGCATCTCGAGCGCGTCGCGATGCTTCTGATCGATGTAGATGTCGCGCCCCGCGAGCGCGGCCTGGTAGAGATGCCAGATCAGCGTTTTCTGTCCCAGCGGCAGCGCCTCGAACCCATCGTCGTACAACTGGACGACCGCGGCGTCGTCCACGCGCTCGAGGAGGTATTTGCGATCGGGATTCGGGATTCGGGATTCGGGATTCGAGGTTCGCGATCCCTGATCCCCTGCCGCCGATTCCTGCGATTGCGTGGAGGGCCTCGAGCACGCACCGGTCAACGAGGCAAGGAGAAGAAGCGTCAGCAGGCGTGTCATGTGGATAGCTTAGATCGGAGGCCACCAGGGAAGGCAGGCTGATAGCATTGCACCTGATGTTTCGATACAAACCGCTCGCCTACGTGGCGGCGGCCGCCGCTCTAGCGGCGCCCCCGATGCTGGTGGCGGCTGACGTGGCGCTCCTGCTGCGCATCTCAACCGCCGGGCTGGTTCTGGAACGGAGTGCGCTGGCGCTGTTCGTGCCCGCCATCGCCGGCGCCGCGGTGGCCGCGCATGACCGCGCGCGCTGGCAGGTATCGATGGGCGCCGGGCTGGCGGCGATCGGAGCGGCCGCGATGGCGCTGATGCCCGGGACCCTCATCGCGCCGACGCGTATGCCGGCGGTGCTCTTTCCGCTCGGGCTGCTCGTGCTGGCGAGCGCGATGATCGGGTCGGCCGTGCCGCGGCGCACGGCTGCGCTCATCGGCGCGGGCGCGCTGCTCTTCCCGCTCGGGCACCTCTCCGGAGTGCCCGCTGCGGTCATCGGCGCCGACGTGGTTCTACTGGCCGCGTTCTGGCAGCTGGCGTCCCGCATCAAGAACCTCACGAACCCGGTGTAACCTGTGGACCCCTATGCATTACTTACTCTTCTACGACGCCGTTGATAACTATGTGGAGAAGCGAGCGCCGTTTCGCAAGGATCACGTCACGCACGCCAGGGCCGCGATCGCGCGCGGCGAGCTGGTGCTTGGCGGCGCTCTCGCGAACCCCGTTGATGGAACGGTCCTCCTGTTCAAGGGTGACTCGCCGGCGGCCGCCGAGTCGTTCGCGAAGGCCGATCCGTACGTCACCAACGGCCTCGTCACGCGCTGGCGCGTCCGCGAATGGACGACCGTGATCGGCAAGGACGCGGAAGTTCCGCTGCCGCCCGGCATGTAGCAATTGGCTCCCGTCTGCGATAATTGCAGCTTCCGCAGGGACGCGCAGGACGTAAGTGAGATTGGGACGACAAGGCGTGAGCGCGATGCTCCTGGCTGCCGCGATAGCGGCGTCCGGCGGTTACGCGTACGCCCAGCTGGGCGGGACGAGCAGCGGCGGCGCCAAGCCGCCCGACCTGTTCAAGACCGACCCTGAGGGCTTCACGCGCGCCCGTTTTCCGCCGGCAGAGTGGCCCGACCGCGACGTCACGATCTGCCGCGTCCAGTACAACAGCGTCCGCTCGGAGCGCGACGGCAGCGGCTGGAAGACCGATTACCCGTACAGCGAAATCAACCTGCTCATCCGGCTCGGCGAGATGACCACGACCTCGATCAGCTGGGACGCGGAGCAGAAACGGCCGAATACGTGGGTGGTCAGGCTGACCGACTCCCGGATCTACGAGTGCCCGTTCCTCATCGCCTCCGACGTCGGCACGATCGGGATCAAGGACGAAGAGATCACGATGCTCCGCGAGTATCTGCTCAAGGGCGGGTTCCTCTGGGTGGATGACTTCTGGGGGACCGAGGCGTGGACGCAGTGGGCCGGCGAGATCGGCAAGGTGCTTCCTCCTGAGGAGTATCCGATCGAGGACGTCTCGGCCGCCGACCCCATCATGCGCGAGATGTTCGACCTCGAGAAGGTGCCGCAGATCACGAACGTGACGTTCTGGCTGAAGAACAACGGCAAAACGTCCGAGCGGGACGAGGACAGCGCCCAGGTGCACGCCCGGGCCATCCGCGACGCCCATCGGCGCATCATGGTCCTGATGACCCACAACACGGACGTGGGCGACTCACTCGAGCGGGAGCGCGAGAACAGCGATTATTCCCGCCTGTTTTCCCCCCCGGGTTACGCGCTTGGAATTAATGTGTTGCTGTACTCGATGACCCAGTAAAGTTGTACTCGATGGCTCCGGTAAAACTGCGGCCGAGGCTTCCGTTCGGGCGTCTTTAAAACTATGATCTCCGCTTTGTTGGGCTCAAGGCTCAAGGCTCAGGGCTCAGGGCTCAAGGGAGTAGCCGATGTTCGAGCGACTCTTTCAGGCACTCTTCTCATATAGACCGGTCGTCTTCCAGCAGGGCGACTTCCGCTTCGACATCACCACAGCCTCGTTCGTCGCTGCCGGCATCGCGGCGGCGATCATGGCGGCCGCCATCCTCACGTATCGCAGCGTCCAGAACGGCCGCACGCGCGACCGGGTCGTGCTCACCGCGCTGCGCATGGCGGCGCTCGCGCTCGTCGTCTTTTGCCTGTTCCGGCCGACGCTGGTCGTCAAGGCCGCCGTTCCGCAGCAGAACGTCGTCGCGGTGCTGCTGGACGACTCGCGCAGCATGCAGATCGCCGACTGGAACAGCCAGCCGCGCGCGGAGTTCCTGCGGCAGCAGTTCGCCGCCGGCACGAGCCCCCTGCTGAAGGCGCTGTCGGATCGCTTTCTCGTGCGCGTGTTCCGCTTCTCGGCCACCGCGGGCCGCGTGAGCTCGGTGAAGGATCTGAGCTTTGGCGGATCGCAGACGAAGATCGGCACCGCGCTCGACGGCGTGCGTGAGGAGCTCGCCGGGCTCCCCGTCGCCGGCGTCGTGCTCGTCACCGACGGCGCCGACACGACGGAAGGGTCGATCGCCAACACGCTGCTCAACCTGAAAGCCGACAAGCTGCCGGTGTTCACCGTCGGCGTCGGCAGCGCGAAGCTGCCGAGAGACATTCAGATCGATCGCGTCAGCACCCCGCGAACCGTGCTGAAGGGCGCGTCGCTGCTGGTCGACGCGATCATCACGCAGACGGGTTACGCGGGCCAGACGGTCACGCTCGACGTCGAGGACGATGGCCGGATCGTCGGCTCGCAGAAGGTACAGCTGCCGATCGACGGCAGCCCCGCGACCGTGCGGGTGCGGGCGACCGCGAGCGAGCCCGGCCCGCGCGTCTTCAGCTTCCGCGTGGCGCCGCAGCAGGGAGAGGTCGTCACGCAGAACAACGCCCGCGAGTCGCTCGTCGAGGTGCGCGACACGCGCGAGAAGATCCTCTACTTCGAGGGCGAGCCGCGCTCCGAGATGAAATTCGTCCGCCGCGCCGTGGTCGACGACAAGAACCTGCAGATCGTCACGCTGCAGCGCACCGCGGACAACAAGTTCCTGCGGCTCGATGTCGACACGCCCGACCAGCTGCTTGGCGGCTTCCCGAAGACGCGCGACGAGCTCTTTGCGTTCCGGGGCCTCATCCTCGGCAGCGTCGAGGCGGCGGCGTTCAGCGCCGACCAGCTCCAGATGATCGCGGACTTCGTCGACCGGCGCGGCGGCGGCCTGCTGATGCTCGGCGGGGCGCGCTCGTTTGCCGAAGGCGGCTATGGCGGCACGCCGGTCGCCGATGCGCTGCCGCTCCTGATCGATCCGCACGCGCGCGCGTCGGAGCCGACGACGTTCGCGCGTCTCAAGGTGTTGCCGACTCGCGCCGGCCAGGCGCACGCCGTCACGCAGATCGCGGGCAACGAGGCCGCGTCCGCGGCGCGCTGGCCGGATCTGCCGCAGGTCACGGCGATCAACGCACCCCTCGCCCTCAAGCCGGCCGCGACCGTGCTGCTGAACGGCACCGACGAGCGCGGGCGATCGATACCGGCGCTCGTGTGGCAGCCGTACGGGCGCGGCAAGAGCATCGCGTTCCTCCCGCAGGACTCGTGGGAGTGGCAGATGCACGCCAGCATTCCGCTCGAGGATCAGACGCACGAGAACTTCTGGCGCCAGATGCTGCGGTGGCTCGTCGCCGACGTGCCGTCGCCGCTCGAGGCGAACGCGACCACCGACCGCGTTGAGCCGGGCGAAGCGATCACCGTCGAAGCCACGTTAGTCGATCCGACGTTCGTCGAGTTGAACGATGCCCGCGTCATGGCGCACGTCACGCGTCCCGGCGGATCGACGCTCGACGTGCCGCTGCAGTGGACCGGCGAGCGCGACGGGCAGTACCGCGGGACGTTCGTCAGCACGGTGCCCGGCGCGTACGAGGTCTCGGTCGATGCCGAGCGCGCCGGCAAGCCGATCGGCACCATCGATCCGAAGACCGGGAAGGTCATCGAGTATGTCACCTACGTGCGCGCCGGCGCGGGCGACGCGGAGTACTTCGATCCGACGATGCATGAGACGCCGCTGCGGCGCATCGCGGAGGACACGGGCGGGCGCTTCTATACGACGGAGAACATCGCCGGCCTGCCGGAGGACATCAGCTACGCCGGCCGCGGCGTCACCTCGGTCGAAGAGCGCGAGCTGTGGAACATGCCGATCATCCTCCTGATGCTGGTCGGCCTGGTCTGCGCGGAGTGGGGCTACCGCCGCACGGTCGGACTGTCCTGATGTTGCATGCCTTCCTCCTCATCGTCGTGGGCCTGGCGGGCGATCCCGAGCACGGCGAGTTGTTCCACAAGTGGGGCGGGTCGCTGGCGGAATCGGCGGAGCATTACGGCATCCCGCGGGATCATGTCGCGTACCTCGTCGATGAGCCGGGCGACGGTGAAGCGCGCGTCACGGGCAAGGCGACGCTGGACGAGATCAACAAGACGTTCGACACGTTCGCCAAGGCCGCGACCGCGGACGACGCCGTGTACGTCATCCTGATCGGGCACGGCAGCTATGACGGGAAGACGGCAAAGTTCAACCTGCCGGGGCCCGACGTCTCGGCCGCCGACTTCGCCGCGCAGTTCAAGCGCCTGCCGACCAGGCAGATCGTGTTCGTGAACACGACGAGCGCGAGCGGCCCCTTCGTGAACGAGCTGTCGGCGCCTGGCCGCACCATCATCACGGCGACGCGGAGCGGCGCGGAGAATTTCGCCACGCTCTTCGGCGGCTACTTCGTGGACGCGCTCAGCGGCGAGGAAGCCGACGCGGACAAGAATCACCGCGTGACGATGCTGGAGGCGTTTCAGTTCGCGAAGGCGGGCGTGGCCAGGGCGTACGACAAGGAAGGGCTGCTGTCCACCGAGCACGCGGTGCTCGACGACAGCGGCGACAAGGTCGGCAGCCCGGATCCGTCGCCGACCGCGGCGGACGGCAAGGTGGCCGCGCTGATGGCGATCGGCTCGGCCGCCGACGCCGTGCCGCTGCCCGCCGACCCGAAGCTGCGCGCACTGGTCCTCGAGCAGCGCGATCTCGAGCATCGCGTCGAGTCGCTGCGGCTGCTCAAGGACAACATGGACCCGGCGAAGTACCAGAGTGAGCTCGAAAAACTCGTGACCGATCTTGCGCTGAAGACCCGTGAGATTAGAACCCTCGAAGGTGCCAAATGAGCGACCGCGTAACCATGAATCCGTACATCAGCGACGTTGTCGTCGACCTCGAAGCGCCGGATGACATCGCGCTTGCCGACAGGATGAAGGCGGGCCGCGAGCAGATCCTCACAGAGCTGCGCAAGGTCATCATCGGACAGGCAGACGTGATCAACCAGGTGCTGAACACGCTGTTCGTGGGCGGCAACAGCATCATCGTCGGCGCGCCCGGCCTGGCGAAGACGCTCTTGATCCACACGATGGCGCAGGTGCTGCAGCTGAAGTTCTCGCGCATCCAGTTCACGCCCGACCTGATGCCGTCCGACATCACCGGCACCGACCTCGTCCAGGAAGACCCGGCGACGGGACGGCGGCAGATGGTGTTCGCGCCGGGGCCGATCTTCGCGAACATCGTGCTGGCGGACGAAATCAACCGCACGCCGCCCAAGACGCAGTCGGCGCTGCTCGAGGCGATGCAGGAGCACCGCGTCACCATCCAGGGGCGGACCTACAACCTCGATGAGCCGTTCTATGTCTTCGCGACGCAGAACCCGATCGAGCTCGAAGGCACGTATCCGCTGCCCGAGGCGCAGCTCGATCGGTTCATGTACCACATCATCATCGAGCACCCGCCGTACGACGAGGAGATCGAGGTCGTGCGCACGACGACCGCGATACAGAACCCGAAGCTCGAGCGTCCGGTCAGCGGAGAGGATCTGATCGCGTTCCAGGAGCTGGTGAGAAAGGTGCCGGTGTCGGAGCCGGTGATGCGCCATGCGCTGGACATCGTGCGCGCCACGCGGCCCAAGGGGCCGACGTCGCCGGACTTCGTGAACAAGTGGGTGGCGTTCGGCGCCAGCGTGCGCGCGGCGCAGTACCTCGTGCTCGGCGGCAAGGCGCGCGCGCTCACCAGCGGCCGGTATCACGTGAGCTTCGACGACATCCGCGCGCTGGCGCACCCGGTGCTGCGCCACCGCATCATCACGAACTTCCATGCGCAGTCGGAAGGCGTGACGACCGATCTGATCACCGATCGCCTGCTGGAAGTCGTGCCGATGCCGCGTTCGGGAATGTAAACGAATGCAACCACGAAGTGACGAAGGCCTTCGCGTTTTTCGTGGCCTTCGTGGTGAAATGACAGAAGTAGGGGCCGGCTTCAGCCGGCCCGAGGGTAAGGAATGAGTCTCGCAGCAGGTCACAGCCAGAGCGCCATCCCAGGCGCGCGCTTCATGGATCCCACGGTGCTCGCGCGCATCGGGAACCTGGACCTCGTCGCGCGCGCCGTCGTCGACGGCTTCATCAACGGCATGCACAAGGCGCCGTACTTCGGCGCCTCGGTGGATTTCGCCGAGCATCGTGGCTACGTGCCGGGCGACGACATCCGCCGCGTCGACTGGAAGCTCTGGGCGCGGACCGATCGCTACTACGTGAAGGAGTACGAGGCGGAGTCGAACTCGAACTTCTCGGTGCTGCTCGACGTGTCGAAGTCGATGAACTACGGCAGCGGCGGCATCACGAAGCTCGATTACGCGCGGATCCTCACCGCCTGCCTGACAAACCTCGTGCACCACCAGCGCGATCGCGTCGGGCTGGTGACGTTCGACAACGACGTGGTCAGCTTCGTGCCCTCGTCGGCCAAGCACATGGACGTGGTGCTGCACACGCTCGAGAACGTCACGGCGGGCCGGCCCGGCAGCCTGAAGCTGCCGCTGCAGAAGCTGGCGGAACACTTCGGCCGGCGCGGCGTGCTCGTGGTCATCTCCGATTTCTACGAGGAGCCTGACGCCGTCATCGACGCGATCGCGCCGCTGCGGTTCCGCGGCAACGATCTGATCGTGTTTCACGTGCTCGACAAGGCGGAGCTGGAGTTCGGCTTCAGCGACGCGTCCGCGTTCGAGGATCTCGAGACGGGCGAGCAGATGCCGGTCGTGCCGGACGCGTTCCGGAAGGAATACCAGTCGCTCGTGCGCGCGCACACCGACGCGCTGCAGCAGCGCTTCTTGGCGAACCGCGTCGACTACACCGTGCTCGACACGTCGAAGCCGCTCGACCACGCGTTGTACCGGTACCTGTCGAGTAGATTGAGAATGATGAAAGTGAGATGAAGCCGGCTGCCGGCTGCCGGCTGCCCGCTGACTGACAATGGCATTTCTAGCCCCTCTCTTCTTCCTCGGCCTGGCCGCGCTCGCGGTCCCGGTGCTGATCCATCTGACCCAGCGCGAGAAGAAGATGGTCCAGCAGTTTCCGTCGCTGATGTTCGTGCGGCGGATCCCGTACCAGACCGTCCGGCGGCGGAAGATCCGCGACCTGGCGCTCCTGATGGTGCGGCTGGCGGCGCTCCTGCTCATCATCGCCGCGTTCGCGCGGCCGTTCCTGTGGCGGCCCGACGCTGCGATCACCATCGGGCCCGGCGCGCGCGAAGTCGTCGTCCTCCTCGATCAGAGCTACAGCATGGCGTACGGCGATCGCTGGGACCGCGCGAAGGCCGCGGCGCGCGACGCGATCAACAAGCTGGGCGCCGCTGACAAAGGATCCGTCGTGCTCTTCTCGTCCGGCGCCGACATCGCGCTGCGCTCGACCGCCGAGCGCGACCGCCTGATTGCGTCGTTTTCGACCGTGACGACGTCGCCGGGCGCCACGCGCTACGGCCCGGCGCTCAAGGTCGCGGGCAGCATCCTCGCGGAGTCGCCGCTGCCGCGGCGCGAAGTGATCCTGATCAGTGATTTCCAGCGGAACGGCTGGCGCGGCGAAGAGGGATCGCGTCTGCCAACGGGCACGACCGTGACCCCGGTGATGGTTGGCGGACCCGCCGACAAGCCGGACGCGGCGGTGACCTCGGTGTCGCTCGCGCGGTCGACGTTCTCCGACCAGGAGCGCATGACGGTGACGGCGGCCGTGGCCAACCGCACCGACACGCCGGTGACCGCGGACACGCTGAGCCTCGAGATTGGCGGACGCGGCGTCCAGACGCAGCCGCTCACGATCGCGCCCAACGGATCCGCTTCGATCGTGTTCGCGCCGTTCACGGTTCCCTCGCGGAACATGCGCCTCAGCGTGCGCGCCGGCAACGACGCGCTCCCGACCGACAACGCCTTCTACTTCGTCGTCTCACCGGCGACGCCGGTCCGCATCATCGTCGTCGACAGCGGGACGAAAGCGGGCGCCGGACTCTACCTGACGCGGGCGCTGTCGATCGGCGACGCGCCGCGCTTCGAGACGGTGCTTCGTCAGCCGGCCAACGTCTCCGACGATGACCTGCGCCGCGCGTCGGTGGTGTTGCTCAACGACGTGGACGTGACGACCGGTCTCGGCCGCCGGCTCGGGCGCTTCGTGCAGGACGGCGGCGGCCTCTTCGTGGCTGCCGGTCCACGCGCGACGTGGCCGCAGGAAGCCGATGTCCTTCCCGCGACGCTGTCGCAGCCGATCGATCGGTCGCGCGGTGAATCGGGACGCGTCGGCGCGCTCGAGTACACGCACCCGGTCTTCGAGGTGTTCCGCGCGCCGCGCAGCGGTGACTTCTCCTCCGCGCGCTTCTACGCGTATCGCTCGGTGACGGCCGCCCCGATGTCGCAGGTGCTGGCGCGGTTCGACGCCGGGACGCCGGCGCTGGTGGAGCGGAAGCTGGGCAGCGGACGCGTGCTGCTGTGGGCATCGACACTGGATCTGTCGTGGAGCGATCTGCCGCTGAAGCCGGTGTTCCTCCCGTTCATCCAGCGCTCGATGATCCACCTCGCCAACTACTCCGAGCCGGCGCCGTGGCGGACGGTGGGGCAGGTGTTCGATCCGGCTGCGGCGGGCGCGAAGTCGCAGGCATCGGGACGCCTGGCGCTGACGCCGTCGGGCAAGCGGATGCCGCTCGAGGACGAAGGCTCCCAGTCGCAGGTCCTGGAGCTCGCCGAGCAGGGTTTCTACGAGATACGCGGGCAGAAAGCCAACTCGGACGTCACGGTGGTTGCCAGCAACGTCGACCCGGCCGAGTCGGACCTGACGGCGCTCGACCCCAGGGAGATCGTGGCGGCCGCCACCGGCGGAACCGTGGCAAACGGACAGTCAGCGGCCTCCGATGTGCCCCTCACGCCGGATGCGCAGGAGCGGTCGCAACGGCTCTGGTGGTACCTGCTGTGCGCCGGAATTGTGTTGTTGGGGACCGATACGCTGTTCTCCAACTGGCTCTCAAAAACGTAAACGCCACAGGGCGTTAAGTCGTATTCTGGAGCAACCATGCTTGATTTCCTGCGACGCTCGACCCCGCCGTCGGACCTGACCGGGATCATCCATTACGTCCGCGCGCGGTGGCGCGCCAAGCTGGCCGTGAAGGGCGCGGTGCGCCTCATCGCGGTGTGCGTGGCGATCTTCTTCGCCCTGGCGTACGGCATGCAGTGGGCGCGCTTCAGCCCCTCGTCGATCCTGGGCGCGCGCTTCCTGATCGCGGCATCGCTGGTCACGTCCATCTACTTCTTCCTGGTGAAGCCGCTCCGCCGCCGGGTGACCGACGAGCAGGTGGCGCTCTACCTCGAAGAGAAGGAGCCGTCGCTCCAGACGATGCTCATCAGCGCGGTCGAATCGAGCCGCGAGGGACGGCATTGGGAATCGACCGCGCTCGTGCGCAGGCTGATCGAGCAGGCGATCGAGCGCATCTCCGAGGCCGACGCGGCACGCCGCGTGGAGCACGGGCCGCTGCAGCGCAACGGCGCGGTGTTCGCCGGCGTGGTGACCGCGGCCGTCCTGGCCGTGCTGCTCGGACCGGCCTTCTTCCGCCATGCGCTGTCAGCGATGCTGCTCATGTCGCGCAGCGTGGAGGCCGCCGCGCCGTACAAGATCGCGGTGACGCCGGGGAGCGTCTCGGTGCCGAAGGGCGCCGATCAGACCGTGACCGCGCGGCTCCAGGGCTTCAACGCCGAAGACGTGTCGATGATGGTGCGGCGCACGCCCTCGTCGCCGTTCGAGAAGCAGCCGCTGATTCACAACGACAAGGGCGGCTACGAAGGGATCCTCTTCGGGGTGAAGGGCGCGACGGAGTACTTCGTCGAGGCCGAGGGCGTGCGCTCACCGGTCTTCACGTTGAAAGTCGTCGACGTGCCATACGTCCAGCGGCTCGAGCTCGAATACACGTTCCCCGCGTACACGGGGCTCGAGCCCGAGAAGATCGAGGACGGCGGCGACATCGCCGTGCTCCGCGGCACCAGCGTCCACGTCCACGTCATCCCGACGATGAAGACGCCCGGCGGGCGCGTGGCGCTCAACGAGAAGGATTCCGTGGCGCTCAAGGCGGAAGCGGACGGCTCGCTCACCGCGTCGTTCACGGCCGACAAGGACGGCACGTATCACATCGAGCTGGACGCGCCGAACGGCGAGCGCGTCGCGGCGTCGCCGCAGTACACGATCGACGTGCTCGCGGATCGCGCGCCGACGGTGTCGTTCGCGAAACCCGGGCGCGACACGTCGGCGTCGGCGATCGAGGAGGTCTACGTCGAGGCGGCCGCCGACGATGACTACGGCGTGAAGGACCTGGAGCTCGTCTACTCGGTCAACGGCGGCGCGGAGAAGACGGTGAAGCTCTTCAACGGCACGAAGCGCCTGCCTGAAGTGAGCGCGGGCCACACCTTCTACCTCGAGGAGCTCGGCGTGAAGTCGGGCGACTCGGTGTCGTACTACGCGCGCGCCACGGACAACAACGCGGTCGACGGCGGCCATCAGGCGTCGAGCGATCTCTATTTCCTGCGCGTGCGGCCGTTCAACCAGAGGTTCCGCCAGGCGCAGTCCCAGGGCGGTGGCGGCGGTGGCGGCGGCGGCGGACAGAACCAGGTCGACGCGCTGTCGGAGCAGCAGCGTCAGATCATCGCGGCGACCTTCAACGTGCAGCGCGACAAGCGCACGGTCCCCGCGGACAAGTTCCGCCAGAACGCCACGGTCGTCGGCTTGTCGCAGCAGAAGCTGCGCGAGCAGGTCGAAGGGCTGCTCACGCGGATGAACAGCGAGTTCATCCAGCAGGACCCGGCGTTCAAGACGATTGCGGACCTGCTGCCGCAGGCGGTCACGGCGATGAAGGAAGCCGAAGCGAAGCTGAGCGCGACCGCGCCGGACGCGGCGCTGCCGCTGGAGAACAAGGCGCTCACGCTCCTGCAGAAGGCTGAAGAAGAGTACGAGACGCAGGTCAGCGTGCAGCAGGGGGGCGGCGGTGGCGGCGGCGGAGGATCGTCGCAGCAGCGTGAGCTCGCCGACATCTTCGAGCAGGAGCTCGACAAGATGGCGAGCCGCTATGAGACGGCCGACCGGCAGATGCAGGCGAGCGGCGATCGCCAGGTCGACGAGCTGCTCGAGAAGCTGAAGGAGCTGGCGCGGCGGCAGGAGCAGGAAGCCGAGCGCGAGCGGCGGCTGCAGCAGGGAAGCGCGTCGTCTACGCCGAGCGGCGGCGCGCAGCAGCGCGCGCTCGCGGACCAGGCTGAAGAAGCGGCGCGGCGGCTCGAGCGTCTCGCGCGCGAGGAGAACCGTCCCGACCTGCTGGAATCGGCCAAGCAGATGCAGGAAGCGGCCGATGCGATGCGGCGCGCGGCGGCGGGCGGCAATGCCGGCGCGGCGGCGCAGGCGCAGCAGGCCCTCGATCGTCTCAAGGAGACCCAGCGGAAGCTCGAGCGATCCCTCAGCGACCGCGCCAGTCGCGACATCAAGGACGCGCAGCAGCGCGCCGAGGAGCTGGCGCGCGAGCAGCAAGAGATCGCG
The DNA here is from genome assembly GCA_023265015.1 of Acidobacteriota bacterium. Classification (GTDB taxonomy): domain Bacteria; phylum Acidobacteriota; class Vicinamibacteria; order Vicinamibacterales; family UBA2999; genus Gp6-AA40. Next base: position 41,592 of record JAHFUO010000016.1, read on the forward strand.
TCGGGTGTCAGCCAGTTGTCCGCCAACGGCCAGGCGCGGCGCGACCAGGCAACGAAGATCAACGAGAAGAAAGACGACCTCGAGTCGAAGCTCGGCGAGCTCGAGAGCGATCTCGATGCGGCGGCCCGCGATGCGGCGCAGCAGGAGAAGCAGGCGTCGCGCAAGCTGTCGGAAGCCGCAGGCGCGATCCGGGACAACCGGCTGCGCGACAAGATCCGCTATTCCGAGGCACTCGTCAATCGCGGCTACGGGCAGGACACGCTGAAGGCGACCGAGAGCGACATCGCCGGCGGGATCGATCAGCTGAAGAAGAAGCTGGATGAAGCGGCGGCGGCGCTCGGCCAGGGCCAGCAGCAGAACGCCGCGTCGAAGGCGGAGCAGGCGCTCGACAAGACGCAGCGCCTGGCGCGCGGCCTCGAGTCGCTGCAGGCGCGGACGCGCGAGCGCGCGCAGCAGAACGGACAGCAGCAGGGCCAGCAAGGCAAGGAAGGTCAGCAGGGCCAGCAAGGCCAGCAGGGTCAGCAGGGCCAGAACGGTCAACAGGGTCAAGGTCAACAGGGCCAGCAAGGTCAGAATGGCCAGCAGGGCCAGGGTGGCCAGCAGGCCGGTGGTCAGCAAGGCGGCGGTCAGCAGGGCGGCGCGCAGCAGGGTGGCGGCGCCTTCGGCAACCGCCAGTTCGGCTTCAACAACGGCGGCGGTTACAACAACGGCTACAACAACGGCTACGGCTACGGGAACCTGCCGTGGAACGGCTACGACGGCACCAACTTCGGCCGTCTCTCGGACGAGGACATCCGCCAGCTGCGCAACGAAGCGCGCCAGTACGCCAACGACGCGCAGGATCTGCGCGGCATGCTGCGCGGCTTGAACAACGTCGACCCGAAGGAGCTCGAGCAGATTCTTGCAGCACTGAGGCGGCTCGAAGACGAGCGCATCTACAAGGACGCGCAGGAGCTGCAGAGCCTGCAGACGTTCGCAACCGAGGGGCTCAAACGCCTCGAGTTCGGCCTGCGGCGGCAGGTCGAGACGGGAGACGAAGCGGTCGTCCTCGCAGGCTCGGACGAAGTGCCCGATCAGTTCAAGAAGTCGGTCCAGGAGTACTACCGGTCGCTCGGCAAGACTCCCAAATGACGACACGTCGGTAAAGACGCGTCAGTGAAGAAAGCTGTCCTCGCGGTCGTCCTGATGGTGTGCGTGGCAGGCGCCGCGTATGCGCAGTTCGGCCGCGGGTTCGGCGGGTTCTACCGCGTGCGCCCCAGGTACGCCGACGCCAACACCTTCGGCCACGGCTTCAACTACTGCCGCGTGATGTACACCAGCAACCGCCGGGAGGCCGGCGGCCAGGGGTGGTCCACCGATTATCCCGACGCCGAGCGGAACTTCTCCAAGCGGCTCGCCGAGCTGACCAAGATGCGCGTCAGCAAGGATTCCAGCGGCGAGGCCGAGCACATCGTCATCCACCTGACCGATCCCGAGCTCTTTCAGTGCAACTACATCAGCATGGAGGACGCGGGCACCGCGGAGCTCAGCGACGCGGAAGTCGTGGCGCTGCGCACGTACCTGCTGAAGGGCGGGTTCCTCTGGGTCGATGATTACTGGGGCGAAGAGGCGTGGGATCAATGGAACCACCAGCTCGGACGCGTGCTGCCGCCGGGCGAATACCCCGTGTTCGACATCACGACGGAGCATCCCGTGTGGCGCACGCTGTTCGACGTCAAGAAGCTGCCGCAGATCCCGTCGATCCAGTTCTGGCGCGGGAGCAGCGGCGACACGTCGGAGCGCGGATCCGAGAGCGCCGTCCCCGACTTCAAGGGCGTCAACGACAAGCACGGGAACATGGTCGTCGTGATGATGCACGACACCGACGTGGCCGACTCGTGGGAGCGCGAGGGGGAGGACGTGCGGTTCTTCTACGCGTTCTCGCCGGAGGGCTACGCGATCGGGATCAACGTGCTCATGTACGCGATGACGCACTGAACGAAGAACTGTCGTTCACGCTTCTCTGTTCTCACTTCTCGGTTCGTGTTCACGTTCATGTTCGCAAGGCGACTTCTCGCTGCACTCGTCGTCGCGTCGTTGCTCCCGCTCCTCGCGGCGGCGCAGACCATCTTCCGCACGCCGGACGGCGAGGAGCGGAAGCTCGGCAACCCTGCCTATGACGGCCGCTTCGTGTTCACGCGGATCCGCTACCGGGGACCAGGCTTTGGCGGCGGATTCGGCTTCGGCGGCGGCAGCTGGTCGCATGACTATCCGGCGGCCGACTTCTACCTCTCCGACGCGCTCGACACGCTGACGCGCATGCGCGTCAACCCGCAGTCGACCAACGTGTTGGATCTCGAGGACGATGCCATCTTCAACAATCCGATCATCTACGTCTCGGAGCCTGGCTACTGGCGGATCAGCGATCGCGGTGCCGCGAACCTGCGGCAGCACCTGCTGAAGGGTGGATTCGTGATCTTCGACGACTTCGAGCACCAGGACGAGTGGGACAACATGGCGGCGCAGGTGGCCAAGGCGCTGCCGGAGCGGCGGTGGATCAAGATCGACATCCGGCATCCAATCTTTCACTCGCTATTTGATCTAAAGGCGCTGAACGTGCCGCACCCGAGCGTGCCGGTGGAGCCGGATTACCGCGCGCTGTTCGTGAACGACGATCCGAACGGCCGGATGCTCGCGCTGGCGAATCACAACTGCGACATCGCGGAGTACTGGGAATGGTCGGCCGACGAGCGGTTTCCGGTCGACGTGACGAGCGGCGCGTACGAGCTCGGCGTGAACTACATCATCTATGGGATGACGCACTAGGACTCGACGGGACCTCGGTGCGAAGGGTGCGAAGGGTGCGAAAGGTGCGAAGGGTGCGAAAGGTGCGAAAGGTGCGAGGGGTGCGTCCGAAGGTGCGGGGTGCGAAGGTGCGACAGTCACCGTGCGCTGATTCGGCCTCGGTGTCCTGAACCGTCGAGCCCTCGCCGAACCTCGCACCCCTCGCACCTCTCGCACCCCTCGCACCTCTCGCACCCCTCGCACCCCTCGCACCCCTCGC
>JAHFUO010000093.1:0-7930 GCA_023265015.1 Acidobacteriota bacterium
GGAGCACGGTGGCACACACGAATCGAGGCACTTGGCTGGTCGGTGAGCACGAATTCATCTGCGATACCTCTCCGCGATGCGAGTTCTGCACCAGTCGCGGTGGTGAACCCTACATCTTGTAAACAAAGGTCACCAGCGTGGCCACGTCGTTCTTCTGAATTGTCACGAGGGGCTAGAGATCAGCACAGCCGCGTACACCAGACTGGGGAACACAAACGCCGCAAACAAGTAGTTTCGGATAGCTCCAGAGGCAGCTAATTCGCCGGTTGGCTGGATGAAGACGACCGCAATTCCGATCAGCGCCGCTGCCAGCGCGATGGCGTGAATGTACCGTGGCACCCAGAAACCGCGTTTGATCCAGAACCACACATGGAACAGTCCAGCGAGAACGAAGATGACGCCATGAATGACGCCAAACGCTTTAGCAAGCTGGGAGAGCATAAAGTTTCAATGTGAGCAGCCAGTTGCGAAATTGGTCCCGGACAGCCCGCCACTCACTTACCGCTCGAGTGGCGTAATTCCCGATATCACTCACGCACCTTCCACGCTCGCGCGTTGCGTCATCCGCGCGGCGTCGTTTCCAGTGTCGGCGCCACAGTGACGATCGCCAGATCGTCCGGCTCCGGAAGTTGCCGTACGTCCGGCGGATTCGTGACGCGCTGGTCGAACCACGCGACGAGCACCATCAGGCCCCACAGCTCCCAGCCGAACGCGCGTCTGCCGGACAGATGCTCGTCGAGCACGCGCGAGACGGCGGGCGCGTTCAGAAGGCCCAGCGCCTCGACGCGATCGCGTGCCAGCAGCGACGTGACCAGCGGGCGACCCTGCTCGCGCAGCCAGCTGTGGACGGGAATGGAGAAGCCCTGCTTCGGCGCGTGGGCGTGCTCATGGCCGAAGTGCCGCTCGCACAGCCGCCGCAGCGCCACCTTCGTCCGGCTGCTGCCTCCGACACGCAGCCGCTCGGGGAGCGTCAGCGCCAGCTCCGCGACGCGATGATTGAGCAGCGGCGCCCGGCTCTCCAGCCCGTGCGCCATCGTCGCCCGATCGACCTTCGCGAGGATGTCGTTCGGCAGGTACTCGCGGATGTCCGCGACCTGGAGATCGTGAATTGACGGATGCGTGCCGAGTCGATGCGCGCCGGCAAGCCGCTCGATGGCGTGGCGCGCCGCATCGCCCGGCTCGCCGGAGGCGGCCAGGCGCGCGGCATCTTCAGGCATCCAGGTGCCGTTCCAGGTGAAATGCGCTTCGCGCGTGTCCAGCGGCATCGCGCGGAGAAAGCGCTGCAGCTTGTAATCGAAGCCGACCTTCGCGCGATCGTTGACCGGCAACTGATCGGCCGCGCGCGACAGCGCGGTCCACGCAACCCCCGGCAGCAGCGGCCGAATGCGCTGATGCAACCGCGACGCGGCGTAGGTGAGATACCCGCCAAACAGCTCGTCGCCGCCGTCGCCGCTGAGCACGACCTTGACCCGCTCGCGCGCGGCTCGCGCGATCGTCCAGACGGCCATCGCGGAGGAGTCCGCAAGCGGATCGTCCAGGTGGCTGGTGACGTCGAGGAACTCGCCGAGCACGTTGACGTCCAGCGGCACGCGGACGAGATCCACGTCGAGCTGCTTCGCCACGCGCGACGCGGCCGGCCACTCCGAGAATCCGCGCGCCGAGAAGTCCACGCAGAAGGCGGTGTGCAGCCGCCCGAGACGCGCCGCGCTGTGGGCGACGATCGACGAATCGACACCGCCGGAGAGAAACAAGCCGACGGGCACGTCGCTGCGCAGCGTGAACTTCGCCGCGCGGTCAAGACGCTCCTGAAGATCGTCGAGTGTCTCCTCGTCGGTTCGCGCGCCCGCCGCCGCCGCCGGGTGGAACGCCTCGATGGACCAGTACTGCTGCCGCCGTCGAACCCCCTCGCGTCCGTACAGCCGCCATTCAGCGGGCGCCAGGCGCTGCACGCCACGAAGCATCGTGTGCGTCCCGGGCACGTAATTCAGGCACAGGTACGCGCCAAGCGCATCGGTGTCGATCTCGCGGCCCGCTGCGCCAATCGATACGAGCGGCGCAAGCTCGGATGCAAACGCCACCTGCCCGTCGCGCTCGGCCACGAGAAGCGGCTTCTCGCCGAAACGGTCGCGCGCCAGCAGCAGCGTCCGCTCGAACCGGTCGTACAGGCCAAAGGCAAACATCCCCTCGAGCCGCTCGACGACGTCGACGCCCCACGCGGCGTACCCCGCCAGGATCACTTCCGTATCAGACGAGGTACGGAAGGTCGCGCCCGCCGCGCGCAATTCGTCGCCCAGCTCGGGATAGTTGTAGATCTCGCCGTTGAAAATGATCACGTGCCGGCCGTCGGCGCCGGCCATCGGCTGAAGTCCGGTCGCAAGGTCGATGATCGCGAGGCGGCGATGGCCGAAGAAGACGCCCGGCTCCTGCCAGCAGGCGCCCCCGTCCGGGCCTCGATGCCGAAGCAGGTTCGTGACGCGGTGGAGATGACCGGCCGGCGGCATCGGCTGATCCCAGGCGACGTAGCCGAAGATGCCGCACATGACGCGCGTTACCGGCGCACGTCAGCGGAGACGCTGCTCGAGACTTTGCGAACGAGGTAGGGCTTCGCCTGGCCCGGATAGAAATACATGCGGACGACGACTTCCGACACGAGGCCGAACAAGAGGAACTGCACACCGCTGATCAGGAAGACCAGCGCAAGGAGGAACCACCCGCTGCGATCCCTCACGACCGGGACGTGATAGACCACCGCGTAGAACGCGAGCACGAGGAGAATGACTCCTGCGAGCGCCAGCGAGGCGAGCGCAAGACGGCCGAAGACGCGGATCGGCCGATCGAGGTACCTCACGTAGAACACCAGGAACGCGATATCGAGCACGACGTTGAACGTCCGCGACAGCCCGTAGTTCGATGTCCCGACCGGGCGCTCGATGTTCTTGATCGGCACCTCGGTAATCCTGGCGCCAAGATTCTTCGCGAGCACGGGAATGAACCGATGATGCTCGCCGAGAAGGCGAAGCTGCCGGACGATGTCGGCCTTGTAGGCGCGGAAGGTCGTTCCGACGTCGTGCACCGTGAGTCCCGTGACGGCGCGCACGAGCCAGTTGGCCGCCGTCGATGGCCAACGACGCACGACGCCCTCGCGCCTGTCGGCGCGCCAGCCGCAGACGACGTCGTAGCCTTCGTCGATCTTGTCCAGGAAGAGGGGGATGTCCTCCGGAAAGTGCTGAAGGTCGGCGTCCATCGAGATCACGATGTCGCCCTGCGCGTGCTCGAAGCCGACCTGCAGCGCCGCGGTCTGTCCGTAGTTCCGGCGCAGCGCGACGAGGACGACCCGGTCATCGACCGCCGCAAACTGCTCGCACACCGCGATCGTTCCATCCGTGCTCCCGTCGTCGACGAGCACGAACTCGAAGGCATACCGCGAGGACAGGGCGCGCGCGACCTGATCGAGGCGCTCGAGGAGCTGCGGCAGCGTCGTCGACTCATTGAACACGGGCAGCACGACGCTGACGAGCGGACGGCGCGCATCGCGCACGGCGCCCGCCGGCGCGGCGGTCACGGCGCTTGTTATCGGAACCATTTGATATTGCGGGACTTAGGAATAGTCGCGCGAATTCAGTCCGGCGTCAACACGTCCTTGATCCATGACGGCTCGAGGTAGATCTTCGGCACCGTCATCCCCAGCATCTGCGCGCGCAGCTCGTCGACGAGGGTTCGCTGACCAGGCGTGCTCAGCGGGACGTGCTGCGACTCGAGCCACTCGTAGACAAAGACCCAATCGGTCTGCGCCTTGTAGGAGCGCACGCGCATATCGGCATAGAACGAGATCGCGCGGAGCGACCATCCAACCGAGATGAGCGCGAGCACCACGCACAGCGCGACGGCGCGCTCCATCTTCATCGGACGCGCTGCGACCTCCTCGACGAGCGCGCGCAGCGACACGAACATGGCGAGGCCATAGAACACCTCGGCCGTCGTCATGATCACGTCCTTCAGGTAGGGAAAGGTGATGACCGCGTTGGCGGCCAGCATCGCCGCGGATACGAGGAACAGTCGATCGTCGAACGCGAGATCGCGCCGCAACCAGCGCCGCCAGCGGCTCGACACGAACCACCCGATCACGAGCGTCGTCAGCAGCGACGTCACGACGTTCACGATCGTTCCGATCTGCAGCTTCGACGTGAGCAGGTCGCGAATGAAGACGAACACGCCGGCCCGCGGCTCCGAGAACAGGACCGCCAGCGCGGACGCCACGACGTTGTAGGCGTAGAAGGGGAGCGGGTTGCCCCCGAAGCGCGTGACGAGCTCGCGCGCGTCGCGGATGCTGAAGCCGATTCCGGAGCTTCGCTCGTTGAGCGCCGGCGCGCCGACGTGCAGCTGCATGAACCGCGCGTAGAAATAGATCGCGAGCAGGCCCGTGGCGGCGACCACGGCGCCGCGGGAGATCCCGCGGAAGCCGACGACGTACGCCGTCACGACGGACACCCACAGCAGCAGGCCGAGCTCGTTTGCGAGCATCGCGTACACGAAGACGACGAGCATCAACGCGTCTTTCCACCGGCGTGGCTCCGACGCCGAGAGCGCGAGCATGCCGAGACAGATCGCCGCGAGACTCAGCTTCGTGTTGAGCTCGGTCTCGCTCACCGCCTCTCGAAACGCGGGGACTCCCATCAGGGCGGCCATCGACACCAGGGCGAGGCAGAACGTGATCGCCGACTGCACGCGCGCGAGACGCACGAACGCCATCATCAGCAGGAGCACCATCAGCACGTGCAGCGAGCGGTACACGACGAAGTAGTGGCCGCCCGACAGATCGAACAGGACCTTCATCGTCGCCCACGTCATCGGACGCATGAAGGCCTGCAGTCTCAACGTCCCGACGAAGACCCGCGCAACGGACGTATCGACCAGTTGAAGGAGGTTGCCGAGGTTATCGCCGACCTCGAACGGCACATGAAAGAGGCAGTAGCCGATCGCGGCCGAGAGGGCGGCGCCTGAGAGGTACGCGAACCTGCGCCACATCACGGGTGCTAGGATATGCGCGTTGTTGAAATCGGTTGTTGTTTTCGTGGCGTGTGGCGCCGCGACTGCCGGCATACTGGCCGCGATTCTACCGGCGCGTCCCGCGCCCATCAACATCCGCTGGCGGCCGGACGTCAGCGCATCACAACGCGCCGCGCTCGAGCAGCGCTTTCATCTTGCCGATGGCGGCAGCACCGAGGGCACGACCTGGTCGTACCAGTTGACTGATCCGTCGTTTCTGAACATCCGCGCGATCGTTCGAGACCCGAGCGTCGACGATACCGCTCACATCCACCGGCGCTTCTTCAGGCCTGAGTTCGCGTTCGATCGAGACGCGCGAATTGCGATCGGCGCCCTGCTCGTCGGAGGCGTGGCATCGCTCCTGTTACTGGTGCGCTCCGTCGCGCCGGCTTCGAGCGTTGCTGTCCAGGTGCACGAGCGCACGCTCATTCGGATTCTCGGCACCGCCCCGTTGCTGGTGCTTGCTGTGTCAGGGGTTGTGCTTCTGCTGGCGCTCGTCGGATATCAGCCCCTCTGGGCAAGTCGCGAGGTCACACTTGTCCAGGCGGCGCAGGGAGGCGACAGCGCGACCGTCTTTCGCCTGCTGAGCGCCGGATCCGATCCGAATGCCGCCGGCCCCGTGCTGTTCGACCGCCGCAAGGACTCGGTCATGCTCACGCCGCTCGAGGCCGCCGTGGAATCGCGCCAGGTGGAGGTGGTGCAGCTGTTGATGAAGATGGGAGCGCGCACGACCGAGCCGGACCGCGCGCGCCTTGCCTGCCTTGCAGACGTGGTCGATGCGCCCGAGGTCGCCGCCTACCTGAAAGCTGCGGCCCCGCCTGCCGCGCCGGCCAACTGCAGCAGCATCACATTGCCGGCGCACTGACATCGTGCGGAAGCACCTGACCTTCGCGGCTCAGTCCATCGTGTCGATCGGGCTCCTGACGCTGCTGTTTCGACGTCTCGATCTTTCCGCGCTGAAGACGCTGTACGTGACGATGCCGATCTGGTTCTACCTGCTGTCCCTTGGCGTGGTAATGGCCGGCCAGGTCCTGTACGCGTGGCGATGGCGACAGCTGCTGTGGGCCTCGGGCGTATCCGTGACCATGGCCACCGCGGTGCAGCAGTATTTCATCGGCATCTTCCTGAACAACTTTTTCCCATCGACTGTCGGCGGCGACATGGCGAAGGTGTACTACCTCGGGCGCCAGCACGGGTACCGCCCGGTCGCCGCCTCGATCGTGCTCGATCGGCTCCTGAGCGTCGGCCTGCTCGCGGTGCTTGCGACGACGATGTACTGGGTTGCGCCCGACCCGTCGCCACAGTTCGCGGCGACGCGCGCGGTGATCACCGCGATGGCGGTCGTGCTGATCGTGATTCTCGTGCTGGCGGCGCGCGGAACAGGTGGACTTCCCGAGCGGCTGACGCGCTTCGGCGCGCACGTCGTGGCATTTGCGGAGCGGGCACAGCGATTCCGCCGCGACATGGCCGCGGCCGCGCGACGGCCGCGCATCGTGGCGCAGTCGGCGGCGGTCGTGACCACCTATTTCTTTGCGCTGACGGCCGTCTACCGCCTGTTCCTGTCGATCAACACCACGGCGCATCCCGCCTTTCTCACCTTGCTCACGGCCGTGACGACGGCCTCGCTTCTCAGCAACCTGCCGGTGTCGGTCAATGGCCTGGGGCTGCGCGAGCAGCTGCACGCGCTGCTCCTGCAGCCGCTCGGCGTGCCGCGGGAGGCCGCGGTGGCGATTTCGCTGCTGATCTTTGCGCACCTGCTCGTGTCGAGCCTGCTCGGGCTCGTGTTCTGGCTGCGTCTTCCGGCATTGCCGGACGCTGTCGCGTCTGAGTCTGGAATCTGAGGCGTGACAGGGCCGCGCTGTCCGAATCCCGAATCCCCCGATCCCCGATCCCCGATCCCCGGTAAATAATGCAGCGTGCCCTTCCGCACGATCGCCGGCCACCGCCGGCTCCTCTCGCTGCTCGCGCGCGCAATTGCGCGCGACACGATGCCTCCCGCGCTCCTGCTGGCCGGGCCCGCCGGCGTCGGCAAGCGAGTGACGGCGGTTGCCGTTGCGCAGGCGATCAACTGCCTCCAGCCGCGATCGTCGGCTGACTTCGAGCGTGACGCGTGCGGCGAATGCGCGTCGTGCCGCCGCATCGCGCGCGGCGTCCATCCCGATGTGATCATCGTCGAGCCGGGCGACACGGGCACAATCAAGATCGAGCAGCTTCGCGATGTCATCGACCGCTCGCAGTACCGGCCGTTCGAGGGGCGGCGCCGCGTCGTCATCATCGACGAGGCGGACGCAGCGGGCGGGGACGCGCAGAGCGCGCTGCTGAAGACGCTCGAGGAGCCGCCGTCGGCGTCCGTGTTCCTCCTCGTGTCGTCGATGCCCGATGCCCTGCTCTCGACGGTTCGCTCGCGATGCCCGCGCCTGCGTTTCGGGCCGCTCACCACGGGCGAGGTGGCTGAGGCGCTGATGCGCGACCACGACTACGCCGAGCCCGCGGCGCGCGCCGCCGCGGCGGACGCAGACGGCAGCCTCGGCCGGGCACTCGAGGCGGAGTTGGCGGACGTGACGGACGCGCGAAACGCGGCGCAGCGGCTGCTCCAGGAGACGGCGCGGGCCACGGACCCGGCGCGCCGCATCGATCTCGCGCGCGACCTTGCCGGCGGGAAAGGCACGCCGGCGGAGGAGCGGAATCAGCTTGCCGTCCGTCTTCGCGCGCTCGGGTCGCTGCTGCGGGACATCGGCATCATCGCCAGCCGGGCCGACCGCGCATCGCTCGCAAACGCCGATCTCGAGGCGCTGCTCGAGCGTCTCTCCACGTCGTTCGATCCCGAGCGCAGCCTGCGCGCATATGCCGCCGTCGATCGGGCGCTCGGCGCGCTCGAGCGCAA
>JAHFUO010000093.1:8030-11036 GCA_023265015.1 Acidobacteriota bacterium
GCCGGACGCGCGGCCTACGAGGCGATCTGCGCGGCGGTGCGCGACGCGGTGGCGGGGCGCGTCGGCGCGATCGCCACGGCGCCGATCAACAAGCTCGGCTTTGCCCGCGCTGGATTGCGTTGGAAGGGACACACCGATCTCCTCGCTGAGCTGACGCACAGCCAGCGCGTCGCGATGATGTTCTGGTCGGAGCCTCTCAAGGTGGTCCTCGCCTCGGTACACGTCCCGCTGTCGGAAGTGCCACGCCTCCTCACGCGCGAGGTGCTCGACGAGATCATCGACATCACCGCCCGCCAGCTGCCGAGCTTCGGTATCGAGCAGCCGCGTCTCGCGCTGGCCGGCCTGAATCCTCATGCGGGTGAAGAAGGGTTGCTGGGACGCGAGGAGCAGCAGGTCCTGCGGCCGGCGGTGGAGGCGGCGCGCGCTCGAGGTGTGGTGATCGACGGCCCGCTTCCAGGGGACACGGTGTTCGTGCGCGCGGCGCGCGGCGAATTCGACGTCGTGATCGCCTGCTATCACGACCAGGGGCTGATCCCGGTGAAGCTGCTCGCGTTCGGCCGCGCGGTGAACGTGACGCTCGGTCTACCGATTGTGCGGACGTCGGTCGATCACGGTACGGCGTTTGACATCGCCGGCAAAGGCATCGCCGATCCATCGAGCCTGATCGAAGCGGTCCTGCTCGCGGCACGGCTCTCGAAGCCGCAGGGCCATCGTTCCGCGCCGTAGGTCCGCCCCGGCGTGGAATCGCGACGGATGGCGATCGCCACATCGGAACCCTCGCGGATCTGGAAGCGGCCCACCTCCACGTACTCCTGCCGCAGGTAATCATCGACGGCGCGATAGGCGTTGGCGAACTCCGCCCGTCGCGTCTCGTTGATCAGGACGATCGGCACGTGCTGTGCGCGCAGGCGAGCGAGCATTCGCTCCTGGTCGTGCGGCGTGGTGAAGGCATCCGGCGGCAGGAACAGTGCGTGCCCGGCGCCGAAGCGCCGCTCGGAGAAGTAGTAGTACTCCGGCGCGGCCCACGTCAACAGCACGGCATCATCAGGCGTCGTGCACGCGTTGAGATACCGCACCGCCTCGGGCAGCTCGCCGGCGGGCCAGAACCGTTCCCATGGCCACACGGTGCCGGTGTCCTTCACACCCTTCAGCGTGCGCTCCATGAGACCGAGGCCGTCGGTGACGCGCGTCTCCTGGATCCGCAGCGTGATGTTGCCGAGGTCCCAGATGCTGGCAACGCTGGCCGCCGCGACCGCGAGGCCGGAGAGCAACGCGGTCACCGACGCCACACGTGCGGCGCGCGATCCGCGCGAAAGCGACGCGGCCGCGCGTCGTCCTGTTTCCACGAGAACCCAGGCGCCCATGATCGCCAGGAACGCGCCGACATCCAGGATCCGCGAATCGATCGGATGACGCAGTACCACGACGAGATAGAGCACCAGCATCATCAACGCCGCGCCGAGCACGGGATTGCGCTCCGTGCGCGGCTCGCGGCGCGTGATCAGCAGCACGGCGGCGGCAATCGCAAGGAGATGCGCGGCGTAAAACAACAGCACAGCCGAGTCCATCTTGCTCCACGCCGAGAATCCGCTGGGATCGCCGATAAACGCAAAGGGCGGCGGCGAGAGGAATCGCTCGTGGGCCTCGCCCTTTGCAAATTCCAGCGCCTCGTGAAAGTGCTCAATCAATCCTTCGGACCACTGCACGAAGACCACGTACGGAATCATCGCGACGATGACGCTTGCCCCATACTCGAGAAGCGCGCGCAGGCCCTGTTTCCACGCGGCGTGGTGCGTCCACGCGAGCCCGACACCGATGCCGGCCGCCGCGTACACCCCCAGATCGTGACGGAGCAGCACGGCCACCGCCGTCCACAGGGCGAGAAGCACGATCGTGCGCCGATCCGGACGACGAATGTAGCGCTGGAGGAGGAGCAGCACGACGGTGGGGACGAGAATTTTCGGATACGAATAGAGGCGCGGGTACACCACGATCTCGAAAAGCGAGGCGATCATGCCGACGAGGATCGAGCCGGTCAGCTCCGCGGTCACGACGAATGTGACCGCACTGGCGACCGCAAGCAGCGCGCAGTCCAGGACCGCCTCGCTGAAGGGGCCTCGAGAGATCCACTGCACGAGCGCGGAGAGCGTGTACATCAGCGGCATGCCGGGATCGACGAAATCCCGGCCCGGTACTTCGCCAAAGAGCACCTGCTGTGCCCAGGCCAGGTGCATGTAGTGATCGTTGGTCAGATCCCGCACGAGGATGAGCCGGAAACCGAACGCGAGGAACGCGATGACGGCCGCGAACGCGAGCGTGATCGCGCGCCGGGTGGCCGATGCGTGTCGCTCCGAGGCCTGAGTGACGGTCATCGCTGCCGGTCCACGGGGAGGGGGACTCCCGCGCAATCAGGCCCTGACCCGAGCGTAGTCGAGGGTGCCCCGGACGCTCGCGCATCAAGAATGGCACGCACACCCGAATCACCGCGCACGCGCTCGTAGCAGCGGAGTACGCGCAGCTCGCGGTCGTCTACGGTCGCGCCGTTTGCCAGCAGCATACGCAGCGAATCGGCACGCTGCGCGCCGACGGCCGCTTCGACCGGCGTGACGACCACATCGTAGCCGTTGGTCAGGAGTCCGTCCCGGACGCGCGACGGCCGATTCGGATCGGTGCCCAGCGAGATGAGGCGCAGCGCTTCGGCATTGTTGCGCGTGGCAACCGCTTCCGACAGCGTCACCTCGTCCGGAGCCCACAAGCCACCGCCAAACCATCCGCCCACGAGCCACCAGGCGCTGACGATGGCCAGCGCCATGCACGGCAGCGCCACAATTACGCGGATTACCGAATCCCTAATCCCCAATCCCCAATCCCTAATCCCCAATCCCCAATCCCTAATCCCCAATCCCCAATCCCCGATCTATTCCACCCAGTACCGATCCGCCCAGCGTGGCATGAAGGACGGGCTGGCGACGCGCCTGAGGATGACTTCATCCCGGATCCGGCGCG
>JAHFUO010000094.1:0-8908 GCA_023265015.1 Acidobacteriota bacterium
CGATGACGCCCTCGTCGTTCCAGGTGGCGCCGGCGGGAGTAGGAGCGTCGCAAAGAGTCTGCGGTGCGCCTCCAAGGAGATCGATCTTTTTGAGCTTACCGCCCGCCCCAAAGACGATCGATCGGCTATCCGGCGACCAGAAAGGACCACCTGCCCCCTCTGTACCAGGCAGCACCTGGGCGACCAGGGAGTCCATCGGACGGACCCACAGCATGGGGGTGTTATTGAGTCCATTCGCCATGAATGCCAAGCGCCGGCCATCCGGCGAGACCGCCACCAAATTCAAATTTCCCATCGGCGGCGGCTCGATCGTGAAACGGCGGACGGCCACGTCCGGTGCGGGTTCGAGCACGTACCGGACGGCTGGGACTACTGTCGTCAACAGGCCCACAACGGCGACGCCGGCCACGATCCACGCCAACCGCCCGTGCGTGCGTGATGCTGCCGGCAGCGCGGCGATTTCGGGCGGCTCGCTCAGCGCCTGCTCGATGTCGATCCGCACGTCGGCGGCATCGCTGCGCCGCCTCCTCACATCTTTCTGAAGGCAGAGCCGCAGCAGTTCCCGGATTCGCGGCGGTACATTCGCAGGCAGCAACGTCCAGTCCGGGTCGCGCTGCAGCACGCGCGAAAGAATCTCGGCGATATCTTCTCCCTCGAATGCGTGCCGCCCCGTCAGCATCTCGTAGAGCACGCATCCGAACGCCCATATGTCGGCTCGCCTGTCCACGGTCTTGCCTTTGGCCTGTTCCGGCGACATATACGCGGCCGTCCCAAGAATGATCCCGGCCTGCGTGGCCTGCATCGACAGCGTGGGAGACATCGACAGGTCACCGCCGGCTGCCTGCTGCCGGCTGCCCGCTGATTCCATCGCCTTCGCGAGCCCGAAGTCGAGCACCTTCACGACACCGTTCGGCGTGACCTTGATATTGGCGGGTTTCAGATCGCGGTGGACGATGCCTTGCTCGTGCGCGGCTTCGAGCGCCTCAGCGATTTGTCGCGCAATCGGGAGCGCCTCGTCGAAGGGAATCGGTCCTTGAGCGATGCGATCCGCCAGCGTCGGCCCCTCGACGAGTTCCATCACGAGCGCACGCACACCATCCGAATCTTCGAGGCCGTGGATGTGCGCGATGTTCGGGTGATTCAGCGACGCGAGGACTTGTGCTTCGCGGCTGAACCGCGCGAGCCGATCGGGATCATTCGCGACGGAGGCCAGCAGGACCTTGATCGCGACGTCGCGATTCAGCTTCGTGTCGCGCGCGCGATAGACCTCGCCCATGCCGCCCGCGCCGAGAGCGGACATGATTTCATACGGACCGAGGCGCGTGCCGGCGGTGAGCGTCATGTATGACAGGGATTATACGGCCGAGCTGAAACAGAGGCGGACCAGAGCCGCCGCTAGCGTTTGCGCCGGCTCAAAGCGCAACCGTAACGCGCAGGAAGGTTGCCGGAATGGAGGTGGCATCCTTGCTTGGGCTCTTGTTCTGGCTGTTGAACAGCACTTCCAGTTCCTTCGCGAGATCAGCTGCTCGACCGTTCTTGTCTGCCGCTTCGAATGCATTCATGGTTGGCCCGTAGTATTTTCTGAACGCAGCCACGAACGCTGATGGCGCGCCGGGAAAGTTGAAGGTATACGTGTCTCTGACGAATGATATTTTCTCTTGTGGAACCCCCGCGCCTCCAAATCGCTCTATCACGTTGTTCTCGATCCCCCACGTCATAGGGCTGACGAAGCCTTCCGGCGGTGGCGGCGAGTACGAGGAGCTGATTTTCAAAATTTGCGCTACCAATGTCGGATCATTTGGAATCCAGTTCCCCATGATGATCCGACCTCCGGGCCGGGTCACGCGCACCATCTCCCTGGCCACATCAAACGGCTTTGGCGCGAACATGGCTCCAAAGATGCTCACGACGAGGTCAAACGTATGATCTTTCAGCTCGTGCAGATTGGACGCATCGCCTTCCTGAAACTTGCAGTTCGTGAGGCCCTGCTCCTGTGCACGCTTGTTCCCAGCCTCAACAAGGTTTTTCGCGATATCGACGCCCACCACGTCCGCTCCGAGTCTCGCCTCTGGTAACGCCGTCGTTCCATCGCCGCATCCGAGATCCAAGACCTTGAGCCCTTTCGTGATGCCGAGTCCCTTGACGAGCGCCTCTCCGCTCTCCCTCATACTCTCCGCAATGCGAGTAAAGTCGCCTTTTTCCCAAAGCGCTTTGTTTGGATTCACTGGGGTACTTCCCTCTCCTTCGCTCAACGCATTAATTAATCGGGCCGCGCGCGGTTCCGGGTCTCGATCACCCACGGCAGCAGGGAATCATGAATCTGCTACGCGTGCTCGACCGCGACACGTGACGGACTCAAATCATCGATGCTCAGCCTCGCCCCACGCGGCTGCGCGGTCGCTCAGGAGGGCGAGAAACGCGAGGAGATCGGGAGGCCCCTTGCTGGCCGCATCGTAGACGCGCGGCATGTCCAGCGTCTCGTACGCATGCGCAACGATGTTCCGAAAGCCGGCGGCGCGCACGAGACGGTCCGCCAGGGCGGCATCAACGAGGACCCCCGCCTTCTGCAGCAGACGAAAGACCTCCGCGTAGCTGGCCGGCGTGCCCAGCTTCAACCACAGGCACGCGGCCATCGCCAGATCGATCACGATTTGCGTGGCCTGCCAGAGATGGAGGACCACGGCGTCCGACACGTCCGTCGCGGGCGACATGTCGGCCGCAGAGGCCGGAAGCCGCTCGGCCACTCTTCGCAGATGGCGCTCCACCGCCATGGTCCTCTCGGCGAGCACCGCGCGATCGAACACGCTCAGGGCTTCAACTCCGCGAGCACCTCGTCGTAGCCACGCTGCAGGACGGGCGCGGCGTCGCACCAGAATTGTGCAGCCTCGAGGCGGAATCGCTCCGCCAGCCGTGGACGAGCCTCGTAGACGACCTGCCCGTCACGCGCGGCCCGATACCGCAGCAATCCGCTCGCGCGCCGGAGATCGACGAGGTCGACTCGGTCGCTGCCGACGGCCTCGACGACGGAGCCAAGGAGCGCCGCTACGTCGAATCCCGCCTCCGCCAGGTACCCCAAATCCCAGTCCGAGTGGGGTTGCGCGTCGGTCCGCGCGCGCGACCCAAACAACATGAGGAGCTCGAGCCTGGGCGTCGATTGCGCCAGTCGGGCCAGCGCGCCGAACGGTGAGAGCGAGGCCGACGGCGTCATCCCGCGCATCGTAGCAGATGCGCGCGTCGGAAAACCCATCGTTAATTCGAACCTTCGTGCTCTTCGCGTTCTTCGTGGTTCACCACGTCTTTGTGCACTTGTCGCGATCTTAATCAGGCAGCGCGCGATTCCTCGTCTCGATCACCCACGGCATGAACAGGAGTCCCACGATCGGGACCCAGCCGACGTAGAACAGCACCTGCATCGCGGTATCGAGCGCGTTGGCGCCGCGCGCGGCGATGCCGCCGACGAGAAACGGGCCGGCGGCGGCGACGATGCGGCCGAGGTTGAAGCAGAAGCCGGCGCCCGTGCCGCGCAGGCGCGTGGGGTAGAGCTCGGGCAGGTAGAACGCGAACGCCGCCGTGATGCCCCAGACAGTCGCGCCAATCGGGAAGTACATATAGAGCCGCGTCTCCGGCGAGAGTGGCAGCCCGAACGCGGCCATGATCGACAGCGCTCCGCCCAGGAAGTAGACGATGAACATGTTGCGGCGGCCGAGGTACTTCGCCGCCGGAATCGTCAGCAGGACCCCGATGAGCGCGCCGGCGTCGAACGCATTGGTCGCCAACGCCTTCCATTGCTCGGCCAATACCGTGACGTTGACAGCCGACGCTCCGGCGGACACGCGGTTCGCCAGCCCGACCGCCACCGTCGGGATGAACGCGTTGACGCTCCACCACGTGAGGAGATTGATCATCGCCATCGACGCCCCGCTGAACGTGAGCGCGATGTACGCGGGCGTGAACAGCTCCGAGATCCGCGCGGGCCGCGCCTTCTCCGCCGCCTTCTTCCACCGTTCCGGTTCCCTGATCATCACCCGCACGGCCAGGGTGACAGCCGCGGGAATCAGCCCCGACAGGAATACGTAGCGCCACGCGACCTCGGGCGTCCCGCGGAAGTAGACGCCCTGGATCTGGTAGACGACGAACGTCGCGAAGAAGAGACCCATCGGTGCAGCGGTATACAGCAACGCGCCGGCGTCGACGCGGCGTTTCTCCGGGACGATCTCCGCCACCATCGCCGCGCCGCACACCCACTCGCCGCCGATGCCGATTGACGCGACCACGCGGAAGACGACGAGCCACCAGATGTTCGGCGCGAACGCGCATGCCGCCGTCCCGAACGAATACATGGCCATCGTCACGATCAACGACCGGCTGCGTCCGATGCGGTCCGCGATGCGTCCGACAGCAATGCCGCCGGCTGCCCAGCCGAGCAGCAGAAGCGATGTGAGGATCCCCGTCCAGCGCAGCGTCGCGGCGGCCGCCGCCGGCGTGCCGAGGGGAATTCGCAGCAGCACCGGCACGCACGTCGGCGCCACGTAGTTGAACAGGAGGCTGTCGAAGATGTCGAAGCCCCATCCGAGCCATGCAGCAAAGAGGACCGTCCACTGGGAGCGGTCCATGTCGAGCACGGTCCGTCGTGTGGGGATGATGAGTCCGACAGCAGATTTATGTTCGTGCACGTTTTCCCAGGCGGACCTGAAGTTCGTAGGCGGGACCTGAAGGTCCGCCTCTACGTAGTTTGTCGGGGCGCGTTAGTTGGTCGCGGCTCTTCCGATGGCGCGCCGGAAATCGTCAATCGTCACGAGCCGCCCGTGAACCCGCCGCCGCCATCAGGCGAACAGCGGTTCTACCGATGTTCGAGCTGGCGGGCCCGGGCGCGCTGCGCTTGTCGTCCTTCGCGTCGAGGCTGATATAGGAGTGGGGGTTGATCCATTCCACCTTGGTGATCGATCCGGTGACGGTGATCGGCTTCTTCATGTCGAAGACCGCCTGCACGGCGTGGTGCGCTGACGCGGGCATGCCTGCCACGATAAACGCCAGGACGGCCAGCGCTCCGGTCATACTCGATCGCCTCATGGAAGCCTCCTTGCGGGTGGCGCAACGATACGGGCGCGCGCCCCGCGGTGTCAACGATCAGTGCCTGAATGTGGAAGGTACGGACACCTTCCCCGCCGAAGTACATGAAGACCAACCCTCGGGAGCTGCGCGAGCGTCATAGGAAGGTCGATGCGCGTGAAAAGGACAACCAGGATCGCAATCGCATCAGGAGTGCGATTGATGGATCGGTTGTGGCGCCGGTTGCTCACCCTCGCTCCAGGCTGTTTGACAACGTCGCCGGGCGGGGTGAGAATCGGGAGGTGTTTGGCGTGCGCGTTCGCCTGATCGGGATCGTCCTTGTTGTCGCGCTTGGGTGGTCGGCCACAACATGTGCCGACAGCGTTCAGGCATGCGGAATGAGGCTGACGTCCCCGCATGCAACTGACGCGATGCCGTGTTGTAAGTCGGCGGCGTCAGGCCATGACCAGTCCCCAGCCGCGCAGTTGTCCCGACCGGCTGTTCCGATCGTCTACGTCATTCGGTGGGTCGTTCCAGCGCACGTCATCATAACCTCTGCTGACCGACGCTTCCGTCGTCTGGATACGTCGCCTCCCCCTTCTTCACAGACACCGACCTACGTGCTCGACTCGGTGTTCCTCCTCTAGGCTCCTCGCTTTTCGTTCGTGCGCTGCCATGATCGCATCCAGTGTGTGTGATCGGGTACGGCGCCTCACTTAACAACCCGTGGCCTGCTGTTTTCTGAGAAGATCGCGCTGCTCGCGCGAATTCCTATGATCAACCGGATCGTCGAGCTATCGCTGAAGAACCGCGTCATCGTCATCGGCCTCGCCGTGGTGCTCGGCGCGTGGGGATGGTGGGCCGCCGCCGCCACGCCGATCGATGCGATTCCCGATCTCTCGGACAACCAGGTGATCGTGTTCACCGGCTGGCCCGGTCACAGCGCGCAGGAGGTGGAGGATCAGGTCAGCTACCCGCTCACGGTCAACCTCCAGGGCCTGTCGGGTGTGCGCGTCGTCCGGTCGCAGTCCGCGTTCGGCTTCTCGATGATCTACGTGGTGTTCGAGGACAACGTGGACCAGTACTTCGCGCGCGCGCGCGTCCTCGAGCGCCTCAGCCTGGTCACGACCCAGATGCCCGAGGGCGCCGCGCCGACGCTGGGACCCGACGCGACGGGAGTGGGCCACGTCTTCTGGTACACCGTCGAGAGCGACCGCCACTCGCTGCGCGACCTGCGTAGCATCCAGGACTGGTTCATCAAGTACCAGCTCAACGCCGTCCCGGGCGTTGCTGAAGTGGCGTCTGTCGGCGGGCAGGTCCAGCAATACCAGATCGACGTCGACCCAACCCGGCTTCGTGCGTACAACCTGTCGCTCGGCGCCGTCGTCGAAGCGGTCCGCAACAGCAATCAGAATGTCGGCGGCAACGTGCTCGAGGCAAACGGCACGTGGTCGATCATCCGCGGCGTCGGGCTGATTGAATCGGTCGACGACATCGAGCAGATCGTCATCAGCGCGCCGGGAGGCGTGCCGGTCTACGTGCGCCAGGTGGCGCAGGTGCACGTCGGCGACGCGTTCCGGGTCGCATCGCTGGTGAAAGGGCGGAACGAAGTCGTGGGCGGCGTCATCGTCGCCCGCAGCGGCGCCAACGCGCAGCAGGTGATCGACGGCGTGAAGGCCCGCATCGCGCAGATCAGCCCTGGCCTGCCGGCCGGCGTGCGCATTATTCCGTTCTACGACCGCTCCACGCTGATCGCGCAGGCGGTGGACACGCTGCGTACGACGCTCGTCGAGGAAATCGCGCTCGTCACGCTTGCGCAGGTCATCTTCCTGATGCACTTCCGCTCGATCCTCATCGTGACGCTGCCGCTGCCGCTGGCCGTGCTCATCGCCTTCCTCGGCATGTATTACGCCGGCATCTCCTCGAACATCATGAGCCTGGCGGGCATCGCGATCGCCATCGGCGTGCTGGTCGACGCGGGCATCGTCGTCATGGAGAACGCGTTCCGGTATGTCGAGCGTGGTCGTGTCGATCCACGCGATCGGCAGGCCGTGTGGAACGCGGTCCTCGAATCGACGCGGCTGGTCGGACGACCGGTCTTCTTCTCGATGGCGATCATCCTGCTCGCCTTCATCCCGGTCTTCGCGTTGACCGGCCAGGAAGGGAAACTCTTCCACCCGCTGGCGTTCACCAAGACGTTCGCCGTGCTGGCCGCGACGATCATCGCGCTGACCCTCGTGCCGGTGCTCTGCACGCTCCTTCTCAAGGGCACGCTCCACGACGAGGCGGCAAACCCGGTGATGCGGTTGCTCCGGGCACTGTACAGGCCGCTGCTCGAGGGGGCGCTCTCTCATCGCGGCGTCACCGTCGCTGGAGCCGTCCTCGTCTTAGCCGGCGCGCTGCTGGTCGGCGCGCGCATCGGCAGCGAGTTCATGCCGCCGCTCAACGAGGGGGATCTCCTCTTCATGCCGATCACGGACCCGAGCGTCTCGCTGGCGCAGAACACCGAGATCGCCAGCCGGCAGACCGCCACGCTGATCCAGGTGCCCGAAGTGGCGTATGCGGTGGCGAAGGTGGGACGCGCGGACACGTCAACCGATCCGTCGCCGCTCAACATGACCGAGACGATCGTGCACCTCAAGCCGCGCGAGCAGTGGCGGAGCGGGATGACGTTGGAGCGGCTGCGCGGCGAGCTGGGACGTGCGGCGCAGCTCCCCGGCGTCACGAACATCTGGACGATGCCGATCGTCAACCGAATCGACATGCTGACGACCGGCATCCGATCCGAAGTGGGCGTGAAGATCTATGGCGGTGATCTGAAAGTGCTGGACGAGACGGCCCGGCGCGTGGCCGCGGTGCTGCGCACCGTTCGCGGCGCCGGCAACGTCTATCCGGAGCCGCTGACCGGCGCGCAGTACCTGAACGTGCGCGTCGATCGCGCCCGCGCGGCCCGGTACGGGCTCAGCGTCGCCGCAGTACAGGACGTGATCAGCACCGCCATCGGCGAGCGGAGCCTCACGCTCACCCTCGAGGGTCGTCGTCGATTTCCGGTGCGGGTGCGTTACGCGTCCGAGTTCCGTGACGACCCGCACGCACTCGGCAACGTGCTGATTGCCACGCCGTCCGGCCAACAGCTGCCGCTCTCGCAGGTGGTCGACATCGAACAGGCGCGCGGCCCCGCGATGATCAACGCCGAGAACGGGCTCCTGCTGGCCACGGTGCTGCTCGACGTGCAGAACAGGGATCTCGGCGGGTTCGTCGAAGAAGCCAAGGCGGCCGTCGCCTCCGGTGTCTCGCTGCCGTCCGGCTACTTCATCGGGTGGAGCGGGCGGTACGAGAGCCAGGAGAGCGCGCGACAGCGGCTGCAGATCGTCGTGCCGATCGCGATCCTGGTCATCTTCCTCCTGCTCTACTTCACGTATCACTCTCTGCTAGAAGCCGCGCACGTCCTGCTGACGGTGCCGTTCGCGCTCACCGGCGGCGTCTATCTGCTCTGGCTGCTCGGCTACAACTTCTCCGTCGCCGTCTGGGTCGGGTTCATCGCGCTCTTCGGGACGGCCGTGCAGACCAGCGTCGTGATGATCATCTATCTCCACGAGGCGCTGCAGCGGAAGGTTGCGGAGCTCGGGGGCCAGCTGACCCGCCGCGATCTTCGTGATGCGATCGTGGAAGGCGCGCTGCTCCGGCTGCGCCCGAAGGTCATGACCGTTTCAACGGTCGTCGCCGGCCTCCTGCCGATCATGTGGAGCAACCGCGTCGGCGCCGACGTCATGAAGCCGCTCGCAACGCCGGTGCTTGGCGGGATGGTCTCGTCGCTTGGATACGTGCTCATCGTGACGCCGGTCCTCTTCTACTGGAT
>JAHFUO010000094.1:9008-11026 GCA_023265015.1 Acidobacteriota bacterium
GGGGAATCGTCGATGGGTAACGGTTGCGGTCGTTGTCTTCGTCGGCCTGGCCGGCGCGGCTGGATGGTGGCTGCGGGAGCGCTCGGTCGCTGCTCCGCAGACGGAAACGGCCGGTACCGTGCTTCAGACCGTCAGAACAGGCGACCTGGTGATCACGCTGGCGAATGCCGGCGGGGAGCTGCGCCAGGGCAGCAACCAGTTCAGGATTGAGTTCCGCTCGGCGCGCACGAACGCGCTCGTCGATGTCGGCACGGTACGCCTGGGCGCCACGATGACGATGCCGGGGATGGCGATGACGGGAACCCTATCGGTCACACCCGCGGCGCAGCCGGGCGTGTATGAGGTGGCCGGCGACTTCGGAATGGCGGGCTCGTGGAAGATGGCGCTCGAATGGAACGGGCCGGCTGGACGCGGGTCGACAGACTTTGAAGGGGGCGTACGATGACTCGGCTTACATGTGTCGCGATGGGCGTCATCGCGAGCGCGCTGGTGTTGGCTCCGTGCGCTGCGGCGCAGGACACGACCATCGAGCAGCTCGTGACAACTGCTCTCGAGCGCGCGCCTGATATTCGCGCCGCGCGCACCGCGATTGCCGCGGCCGGGGGGCAGCTCACGCAGGCGGGCCTGAAGCCGAACCCGGTCCTGACGACGAGCCAGAAACAGATCACGGATGGCCAGCACGAGACGATGGTCGGCATCGAATGGCCGCTGGACCTGTTCCGCCGCCCGTCACGCGTGGAGACCGCGCGGCAGGAGCTTGAAGCGACCAACTTATCCGTGCAGGATCGGGAACGCATGCTTGCATCCGCGGTGCGCGAGCAGGCCGGGCGTCTCCTGGCCTCGCGACGGAACGTGGAGGTCATGAACGAGGCGCTGACCGCGGCGGGCCGGATGCGCGAGCTGCTCGATCAGCGGGTGACGGAAGGCGAGGTGCCGAGGCTGGATGCCAACATCGCCGCCGTCGAGGTCGGACGCATGCAGGCGGACCTGATCCTGGCCGGAGCCGATGCCGATCAAGCCACGATCGAGTTGAGGGCGCTGGTCGGCCTGCCGCCTGACGCTCCGCTCGTGATGCGCGACTCGCTGGAGTCGCTGGTGCGCGTGACGTCCCCTGCGGAAGCCGCGCAGACGCCGGACGCCGCGCTCGCCGCGCGGGCGGACATCCGCGAGGCGACCGCGCGCGTGGCGCTCGCCGGCGCCCGCGTGGACGAGGCGCGTCGCGAAGGCCGTTTCGACATGACGCTCGCCGGCACGTACGGCCTCTCGCGTTTCAGCTTCGCGCAGCGCGGGCTCGACGACAGCGGAAGACCCGTTCCGATCCAGGGTCTCTTCCACAGCGTCACGATGGGTGCGGTGCTCACGCTGCCGGTTCGCAACAAGAACCAGGGCGCGCTCGCGGCGGCCCAGGCCGAACGGAGCGGCCAGGAGGAGCTGCTCGCCGCGCGCCAGCTTGCTGCGCGAGCCGAGCTTGACGCCTCGATGGCGCAGGACCGCGAGGCCCAGCGCGCGGTGGATCTCTTTGCCTCCAGCATCCGCGACCAGGCGAGGCAGAATGTTGACGTGCTGCTCGAGTCGTACGACCTCGGTCGAAGCTCGCTCTCGGATGTGCTGGCCGAGCAGCGCCGGTATCTCGAGGTCGAAGCGGCGTACACCACCGTGCTGTCCCATGCATACCAGGCGCGCGTGACGCTGCGCCGCGCGCGCGGGGAGATCCGCTGATGGAATCGCGAGGGCCGCTGCTCGCCGCGATTGGCGTCTGCCTCGTCGCGTTGGGCTTGGGCGCTGGGGCCGTGCTGTGGCGCGACTCGGGATTCGGGATTCGGGATTCGGGATTCGGGACTCGGGAGTCGGGATTCGGGACTCGGGAGTCGGGAGTCGGGACTCGGGACTCGAATTCTGAATCCCGAATCCCGAATCCCGAATCCCGGCCCACAGACGTGAGTCTGACTCCCGACATGATCGCGCGCGCGGGAATCAAGACGGTCCCCGCCGTCACAGGCACGGCGACGACCCGCCTG
>JAHFUO010000095.1 GCA_023265015.1 Acidobacteriota bacterium
AATCACATCTTCGGTCGCGTGTTTCAGGAGGTTGCAGTGTAATGCGTGCCCGCGTGTTCGTCACTCTGAAGCCGTCCGTTTTCGATCCACAGGGAAAGACCGTGACCGACGCGCTGCACACGCTCGGCTACGCCGCGGTCAGGGACGTGCGGCAGGGCAAGTACTTTGAGCTCGACATCGATGCCCGCGGTGTCGATGACGCGCGCCGCCTGGCGTCCGAGGCTGCCGACAAGCTGCTGTCGAATCCCGTCATCGAGAGCTATCGCATCGAAATCGTTGACGAGGTGACGGCATGAAGTTCGCGGTCGTCGTCTTTCCGGGATCCAACGGCGACCACGACGCGCACTACGCGGCGAAACACGTGCTCGGCCAGGAGGCGGAGTACGTGTGGCACAAGGACACGAGCCTTGGCGGGGCGGACGCAGTGATTCTGCCCGGCGGGTTCGCGCACGGCGATTATCTGCGCACCGGCGCCATCGCGCGCTTCTCGCCAATCATGCAGGAAGTGAAGAAGTTCGGGGAGGCCGGCGGCCCGGTGCTGGGCATCTGCAATGGCTTCCAGGTGCTTCTCGAGGCGGGCATGTTGCCGGGGGCCATGCTGCGGAATCGCAGCGTCAAGTTCCAATGCGAGCATGTGATCGTCAAGGTCGAGCAGACCGACACGCCGTTCACGCTCGCGTGCCGGCCAGGCCAGCTGCTCCGTATCCCAATCGCGCACGGCGAGGGCAACTACTACGCGGAGCCTGACGTCGTGGCGCGGCTCGAAAAAAATCGCCAGGTGGTGTTCCGCTACACGAACGCCGAGGGCGTCGCGACCGATAACGCCAATCCCAACGGATCGGTGAGCAATATTGCCGGCCTCTGCAGCGAAGCGCGGAACGTCGTCGGCCTGATGCCGCATCCGGAGCGGGCGTGCGAGCTCGCGCTCGGCAGCGCCGATGGCCTCGTGATGTTCGAGTCAGTGGTGCGTGCCGTCGGCGAAGCGGTCGGAGGTCATTTTTCGAGGACACTCTTGGCATGACGATTCAACTTTCTTGAGTGTCCTCGAAAAATGACCTCCGACCCCATTTTGCTCGAGCGCCACGGTCTCAAGCCGGATGAGTATCAGCGCATCGTCGACGCCCTGCACCGTGAGCCAACGCTGACCGAGCTCGGCATCTTCTCCGTCATGTGGTCCGAGCACTGCAGCTACAAGAGCTCCCGCGTGCATCTGAGGACGCTGCCGACGACGGGCCCGCGCGTGCTGCAGGGACCCGGCGAGAACGCCGGCGCCGTCGACATCGGTGACGGCCTGGCCGCGGTCTTCAAGATCGAATCCCACAACCATCCATCGTTCATCGAGCCGTACCAGGGCGCCGCGACCGGCGTGGGCGGAATCATCCGCGACATCTTCACGATGGGCGCGCGGCCGATCGCGCTCCTCAATTCACTGCGGTTCGGCCCGCTCGATGATCCGCTCGTGCGCCGCACATTTGCCGGCGTCGTGGCGGGGATTGGCGGCTACGGCAACAGCATCGGCATCCCGACGGTCGGCGGCGAGGTCGGCTTCGACGAAAGCTACTCCGGCAATCCCCTCGTCAACGTGTTCTGCCTCGGGATTGCGAGGGCGGACGACATCATCAAGGGCGTGGCGTCCGGCGCGGGCAACGCCGTCTACTACGTCGGCGCGAAGACCGGACGCGACGGCATCCATGGTGCAACGATGGCGTCGGCGGAGTTTGACGAGAAGTCGTCGGAGAAGCGCCCCGCGGTACAGGTGGGCGATCCCTTCATGGAGAAGCTGCTCCTCGAGGCATGCCTCGAGGTGATGAAGACAGGTGCGCTCATCGGCATCCAGGACATGGGCGCGGCGGGTTTGACCTGCTCCACCTCGGAGATGGGATCGCGCGGCGGCGCCGGCGTCGAGATCGACGTCTCGCTCGTGCCGCAGCGCGAGACGGGTATGACACCGTACGAAATCATGCTCTCCGAGTCGCAGGAGCGCATGCTGATGGTCGTCAAGCGCGGCCGCGAAGCGGAAGTCGAGCAGATCTTCGAGAAGTGGGATCTGCACGCGGTGCGCGTCGGCGAGGTGACGACCGACGGCCGCTTGCGCGTGAAGAACCGTGGCGAGGTGGTCGCCGAGATTCCAAACCGCGCGCTGACCGACGATGCGCCGGTGTACCGGAGACCGATGGCGGAGCCGGCCTACATCAAGAACGCGCAACAGCTGTCGATCGCGTCGCTGGGAAAACCGGCAGCGTCGGCGGACGCGTTCAACCGCCTGCTTGGCTCGCCGACGATTGCAAGCAAGCGGTGGGTCTACCGGCAGTACGACCACATGGTTCGCACAAACACGCTCGTGCTGCCCGGCATGGGCGCCGGTGTGGTTCGCGTCAAGGGAACAAGGCGCGCGCTGGCGATGTCGGTCGACTGCGACGGCCGGTTTGTCTACCTCGATCCGTTCGCCGGAGCGCAGCTTGCGGTGGCGGAGGCCGCGCGCAACGTGGCGTGCGCCGGCGCGCAGCCGATCGGCGCCACCAACTGCCTGAACTTCGGCAACCCCGAGCGGCCCGAGATCATGTGGCAGTTCGCGCGCGCGGTCGAGGGGATGGGCGCAGCCTGCCGCGCGCTCGAGATTCCAATCACCGGCGGCAACGTCAGCCTCTACAACGAGACGGACGGCCGGGCGGTCCTTCCAACCCCGGTACTCGGCGTTGTCGGGCTCGTCGAAAACGCGGAGAGGGTCGTGCGGCGCGCCTTCCAGGGTCCCGGTGACGTCATCGTGATGCTGGGTGATACCCGCGAGGAGCTTGGCGGGAGCGAGTACCTCAAGGTGATCCACGGCCTCATCCGCGGCGTCCCACCGGCGCTCGATCTTGGGCGCGAAGCGGCGTTGTACCGCGTGCTGATCGCAGGCGCGGCGGCCGGCCTGATCCGTTCCGCACACGACTGCTCCGACGGAGGGTTTGCGGTCACGCTTGCCGAGTGTTCCATCGACACCGGTTTCGGCGCGGAGGTCGATCTCCCGGCGGTTCCATCGAGCGCGGCGGGGTTTGGCGACATCGCCACGCTGTTCAGCGAGTCGGCGTCGCGCGCGGTGGTCTCGGTATCGGTCGAGCGCGAGGCGGAACTGCTTGCCCTGGCGTCGCGCGAAGGTGTCCCTGCGCGGCGCATCGGGCTCGTCGGGGGCGATCGGATCCGCGTGGCCATCGATGGCCGCAGGGTGCTCGATGAGTCACTGGCGGTTACGCAGCGCATCTGGACCACCGCGATCGGACGTTATTTCGAGCCGGCGCGGGCTATTGCGTGAGACCGTACACTGATAGGTCTCAGGGATCAGGGCTCAGGCCTCAGAGTGGGCCCCAGAATCATGCTCGATAAGTTCAAGGACGAATGCGGCGTGTTCGGGATCTTCGGTCACCCCGAGGCCTCGAACCTCACGTACCTGGGCCTGTACGCGCTCCAGCATCGTGGACAGGAGAGCGCGGGCATTGCCGCTTCGGATGGCGTCAAAATTCGCCACTCGAAGGCGATGGGATACGTGAACGAGGCCTTCAACGGCGAGACACTCGCGAAGCTCCCGGGCAGCCTGGCGGTCGGCCACGTCCGCTATTCGACCGCCGGTGAAAGCCGCGTCGCCAACGCCCAGCCGATCGTCGTCGACAGCATCCATGGCCAGCTGGCCGTCTGCCACAACGGCAACCTCGTGAACGCCGGCGACGTGCACGATGCGCTCGTCCGGAGCGGCGCCATCTTCCAGACGAACAGCGATACCGAGGTCGTGGTCCATCTTTTCGCGCGATCGCGCGAGGAGGGAGCCGAGGCCGCCATCATCGACACGGTCTCGCAGGTCCGCGGCGCCTTCTCCTTCGTGATGATGACGAAGGACCGTCTGGTCGGCATCCGCGATCCTCACGGGTTCAGGCCGCTCGCGCTGGGGAAGCTTGGCGATGCGTGGGTGATCTGCTCGGAAACGTGCGCGCTCGACCTGATTGGCGCCACCTACGTGCGCGATGTCGAGCCGGGCGAAGTCGTGATTGCCAGCGCCGCGGGATTGAAGTCCGTCAAGCCGTTCGCTCCAGCGCCGCACAACCAATGCATTTTCGAGCACGTGTACTTCGCGCGGCCCGACAGCTACGTGTTCGGCGAGAGCGTCAACGAGGTGCGCACCGAGCTTGGGCGCCTGCTGGCCCGCGAGGCGCCGGCTGATGCCGACGTGATCGTGCCGGTCCCGGACTCGGGTGTCTGCGCCGCGGTCGGGTATGCCGAGGCCTCCAGGATCCCGATGCGGATGGGTCTTATCCGCAATCACTACGTCGGCCGCACGTTTATCGAGCCGCAGCAGTCGATCCGTCATTTCGGCGTCCGCGTGAAGCTGAATCCCGTGCGCAGCATTCTGGATGGCAAGCGCGTCGTGCTCGTGGACGACTCGATCGTGCGCGGGACGACGAGCCGGAAGATCGTCAAGATGGTAAGGAGCGCCGGCGCGCGGGAAGTGCACATGCGCATCAGCTGCCCGCCGACCGTATCGCCCTGCTTTTACGGCATCGACACGCCGCAGCGCTCCGAGCTGATTGCCGCGACACATACCCTTGACGAGATCCGCAAGTACCTGGATGCCGACAGCGTCTCATACCTGAGTCTCGACGGATTAACGGGCGCGGTACGTGGAGGGCGATCGAAGTACTGCACGTCGTGCTACACGGGCGTCTACCCCGTCGCGTTCCCGCGTGACGAGGCGGCGTACCTGCAGCTGGCGCTCAAGTTGAACACCGATTCGCCGCAGCCGGTGTCGCAGCAGGACCTCGAGAAGGATCCCGTCGTTCGTTGATGGACTACAAGGCTTCCGGCGTCGACATCGACGCGGGCAATGAAACCGTCCGCCGCATCCGCAGCCTCGCGCGATCGACCTTCACAAGCGGCGTTCTTTCCGACATCGGTGCATTCGGCGGGTTGTTCAGGCTGGAGCCGGGTCAGTTCCGGGAGCCCGTGCTCGTGTCGAGCGCCGACGGCGTCGGCACCAAGCTGAAGGTTGCGTTCCTGGCCAACCGTCACGACACGGTCGGCGCCGATCTCGTGAACCACTGCGTCAACGACATTCTCGTCCAGGGCGCAGAGCCGCTGTTCTTTCTCGACTACCTCGCGACGGGCCGTCTGTCCCCCGACGTCGCCGAGTCCATCATCGGCGGGATGGCTGCCGCGTGCCGTGAGAACGGCTGCGCGCTGCTCGGCGGGGAGACGGCCGAGATGCCGGGTTTCTACAACGAAGGCGAGTACGACCTCGCGGGCTTCATCGTCGGCGTTGTCGATCGGGAGCGCCTGATTGCGGGGCGATCGATCACGGTGGGCGATGTGCTCGTCGGCGTGCCCTCGTCCGGGCTTCACACCAACGGATATTCGCTGGCGCGCCGCGTGGTGTTCGATCACCTGCAGCTGAAGGTGAGCAGCTATGTGCCTGAGCTGTCGCGCACCGTGGGCGAGGCGCTGCTGGAGCCGCATCGCTCGTACCTGCCGTTCATCCGCCCGCTGCTCGGAGCGGGACGCATCAAGGGAATGGCGCACATCACCGGCGGCGGCATCACGGAGAACCTGCCGCGCGTGCTGCCGCACGGCACAGGCGCGATGATCGATACATCCGCGTGGGAGGTACCGCCGATCTTCCGGTGGCTGCAGCGGAGCGGCAGCATTCCTGTCGACGACATGCGGCGCACGTTCAACATGGGGATCGGCCTGATCATCGTCGCCCGCAGCGACCAGGCGGAGGCGCTCCTTGGCGAGCTCGCCGCGCGCGGCGGCCGTGACGCGCGCGTCATAGGCGAGGTCGTGGCGGGCGAGCCGCCGTCGGTCAGTTACGTGTAATGGGGTCGGGAGTCATTTCGAATTTCGAAACCCGCTGATCTCCTTGGACGCCTTTTCTCCAACGTTCCATGCCGACAAGCATCCAGTTCTGCATTCGTTTGAGGCACATTGACGACGTCTCGCCAGTCGATCGGCTCCGTGACTGGCCAAGGCGCGAGCCATTTCGCCTCTCCATTGCCGCACCGTCGCCAAAGGCTGGACCATTTCCAGGCTTCGGCCCGATCAACCAGCATCGCGCGCAGGGGGTTACGTTCGACATACCGACATACACACAGGAAGTGGTCGTCGCTCGTCACGGGGACGGCTCGGAAACGTCCTTGATAAACTGCGCCTTGTCCATCGGCGTGCCGCGCGAGTTGCCAGCGCCGCGCATGTGTCATCGTGAGCCAGTGCATGAATCGGGAGAGTTCACCGTCTCTTATCGGTGATAGCAGAAGATGCCAATGATTGGGCATGAGACAGTACGCAAATAATGAAATGTCGCTGCGGCCGACGGCATCGACCAGGACCCTTTCAAATGCGGCGTAATCCCCGGCGCATTCAAATAAAGGCAGTCTTCTTGCGGCGCGGTTCATCACATGAAATGTCAAACCGGCTGTTGCGACACGCGGCCGTCTGGGCATAGGACGATCGCCATCGCAAGGGCAATGCCACCGCTTCGGTTTCGAAATTCGAAATGACTCCCGACCCCATTAACCGCCGCCTTGGCGTTCTCATCTCGGGGCGGGGTAGCAACCTCCAGGCGCTGATCGACGCGATTGGCGACGGACGTCTGAACGCGACGATCGCAGTCGTCATCTCGAACCGTGAAGACGCAGCCGGCCTCGAGCGTGCGCGCGCGGCCGGCATTGAGGCGATCTGTCTTCCTCATCGCGCATGGCCGACGCGCGACGACTACGATCGCGCGCTGGTGCGCGAGCTGCGCGCGCGTGACGTTGACCTGGTATGCCTCGCGGGCTTCATGCGGCTCGTTGGCGCCCCGCTCATCGACGCCTTCCCGAACGCGATTCTCAACGTCCACCCATCACTGCTGCCGGCCTTTCCAGGCCTCGACGCGCAGCGGCAGGCGATCGAGCACGGCGTGAAAGTCAGCGGCGTGACGGTGCATCTCGTCACCGCGGAGCTCGACGGGGGCCCGATCATCGTCCAACGCGTGGTTCCGGTTCTTCCGAATGACACCGTAGAGTCACTCGCTGCGCGCATCCTCGAGGAGGAACACCGCGCGTATCCGGAGGCAGTGCAGATGATCCTGGATGGCGGCTGGCGCGTCGACGGGCGCCGGCTCGTGAAGGTCTAGATTTGATATGGAATGACCGCGATCTCTCGGCCGCGACAACGCGGGTGCGAGCCGAGCGGCCGGTAGTGATCTGGGAAGGACATTCCACCCTACGCCCGGAGCGCACTTGGGTTGACAAGGCGCAACGGGGCCCGACCCGGCCACGCAGACGCTCGGATCGAAGCTGCAGTCCCGTTGCGGATTGTCAACCCAAGTGAGCTCCGGGATTAGATGTCCGACTTCCGCTTGAGCGTGACGATCGCGACTTCAGGCGGGCAGTTGATCCTCACCGGCACATACACGGTGCCGACCCCTCGACTCACGAACATCCACGTGTTCTCGCGCGACCCGAGACCTGACAGCACGGGGAACCGGCGCCGCGCGAGCGCGCCGACGCCCGGCAGCACGACCTGCCCGCCATGGGTGTGACCGGACAGCACGGCGGGAATATTCAGTTCAGCCGCTTCGTCCAGGCGTCGGGGATCGTGCGCCAGGAGAATCACGGTATCGCGCGCGCCGCGCACGACGCGCACGATGTCGGAGACCTTGCGCGTCCAGAACCGGATCCCCGCCAGCTCCAGCCCTTCACCCCGGACCTCAACCCGCGTCCGCGAGTCCTTCAACACCTCGATATGCTTCGCCGCGAGCGCCGCGGGCATGTCGTGGTCGTCATCGTGGTTGCCGAGGATGGCGAAGACGCCGTTCGGCGCGCTCAGCGGCGCCAGCAGCTCCGCGACGGGCCCCACGTAGCCGCGATCGCCCCACGTCACGTAGTCGCCGCCGAGCACGATCAGATCGGGCCGCGCGGCGCTGACGAGATCGACGGCGGCACGTACGTCTTCCGCTGGAACCATCGCGCTGTGATGAATGTCGGTGACGAATCCGATGCGCAGGCCATCGAGCGCAGGCGCAAGACCGGAGACCGGGAGCGTGACCTCGGTCGTCCCGACGTGATGGCGCTCGTACGCGACGCCGTACGCGCTGCCCCCGGTGAGTGCGCCGACGGCCGTTGCGACCACGCCTTTGAGCGCCGCGCGCCGGGTGAGGGGCATACCCGGTTGTATAGTAGCGGCTGATGGACCTGTATGGCGAGTTCGCGTGGCGCGGTCTCGTGTACGACGCGACCGAAGGGCTACGCGATCAGATCGCGCGCGAGAAGCTGACGACCTACATCGGATTCGATCCCACGGCGGCGAGCCTTCACGTCGGCAGTCTGCTCCCGATGGTCTCGCTCGCGCGCCTCCAGCGCTTCGGTCATCCGCCGATTGCCGTCGTCGGCGGCGGCACCGGCATGATCGGCGATCCGAGCGGCAAGGCGACCGAGCGCGCGCTGCTCACGACGGAGCAGGTCGAACGCAACGTCGAGGGGATTCGCGGGCAGCTCTCGCGCTTCCTCGACTTCGACGACGCCTCGACCCCCGCGCGCCTCGTGAACAACGCGGAGTGGCTCTCGAAGCTGAGCGCCATCGAGTTCATGCGCGACGTCGGGAAGCACTTCACTGTGAACTACATGCTCGCGAAGGAATCCGTGAAGCGCCGCAGCGAAAGCGACGAGGGCATTTCGTATGCCGAGTTCAGCTATCTGTTGCTGCAGTCGTACGATTTCCTCATGCTGCACGATCGCTTCAACTGCACGATGCAGATGGGCGGCAGCGATCAGTGGGGCAACATCACGGCCGGCGTCGATTTCATCCGCCGCCTGCGCGGCGCGAAGGCGCACGGCCTCGTCTCCCCGCTCCTGACGACCGCGTCCGGCGCAAAGTTCGGCAAGACCGAAGCAGGCGCCGTCTGGCTCGATCCGCAGTTGACCTCGCCGTTTCGCCTATACCAGTTCTGGTTGAACACCGACGACGGCGACGTCGGAAAGTACCTGCGCTTCTTCACGTTCCTGGATCGCCCCGCGATCGAGCAGCTGGAAGAAGCGGCCCGCTCCGCCCCGGAAGCGCGCGAAGCGCAGCGCACGCTGGCGCGCGAGGTGACACGGATGGTCCACGGCGAACAACAAGTGGCGCGTGCCGAGCGGGCCTCCGGCCTGCTGTTTGGCGAGGACATCTCGACGCTGCCGGCTGAAGACGTACTCTCAGTCTTCGACGATGTGCCCTCATCCACTATTGCGGCGGCCAAGCTTGCCGGCAACGGCGTGCCGGTCGTCGAGTTGCTTGCGTCGAGCGGGCTGACGGCCTCCAAAGGCGAGGCAACCCGTCTCATTCGCGGCGGCGGCGTGTACGTCAACAACCACCGGATCACGGATGAACGCGCGCGGCTGCGGTTAGGCGACGCCATAGAGGGCCGGCTGTTCGTCCTTCGCAAGGGCGCCAAACAGAACCACGTCGTCAAGATTGGCGCGCAATGACCGGTCCGAAAACGATTTCCTTGGCGATGCTGGTCAGCGGAAGCGTGGCGCTCGCGCCGTTGTTGAGCGGGTGTCAATCCCCAGCCGGCGTGCGGGACGCACACGCGTTGACAGATTCCGACTCTGCGCCACGAGCGACCATCGAGCTCGCGATCGACGGAGCGCCGAGCCGCGGCCGCGCGGACGCGAAGCTGACGATGGTTGAGTTCTCTGACTTCCAGTGCCCTTTCTGCGGGCGGTTCACGCGGGAAACGCGCGGGCAGCTCGAGCGCGAGTACGTCGACACCGGCAAGGTCCGCATGGTGTTTCGGAACTTTCCACTCCAGAACATTCATCCGAATGCGATCAAAGCCGCGGAGGCGGCCGAATGCGCGCAACGGCAGAGCAAGTTCTGGGAGATGCACGCGCGGCTGTTCGCGAATCAGCAGGCGCTCGCCGACGCGGATCTGGTCCGCGATGCGCAGGCGATCGGTGTCGACGTGCCCTCGTTCCGGCAGTGCTTCGCGGGAGAGGCGGTAACGCGCATCCGCATGGATCTCAACGAGGGCGCCCGCGCGGGCGTCACGGGAACGCCCACCTTCTTCATTGGCAAACCGGTGAAGGACGGGACGATCCACGTCGTTCAGGAGATCGTTGGCGCGCAGCCGTATGCAGCCTTCAAGAGCGCGCTGGATGCGGCGCTCGCCGGCTCGTAGCGGGCGACTTGACAGACCAGGGTTAGGTCCGTAGCATCGGAGGGTTCGCCTGACGGGCGCCTGCCCGGCAGTGAAGGGCGAGCGCCCTCCCGGGCTCGACAATCCCAGAGCGTCGGACCGTATTCGGACGACGAAAAAATGGTTGACAGATGTATCAGGCGCTAGTAACCTTATAAGGTTCACCTAAAGTCGGCCGGAGACGGCCGATCGGTGGGGTCCCTTGACTTGGCCCCGGCCGCGAGGCGGCACGGGACGGGTCTCCGGTTCTTTGAAAACTAGATAGTGCGTGCAAGCACAACAAGCGTCCGCCGAAGCACCGAGTCTGCGCAAGCAGCGAGGTGCGGAGGTGGACAGCCCGTCGAGTGTCAGCGAGTGGCGCGCCGAAGCCGCAAGGCGGAGGCGGGAACCACTTACCAACACGAAGTACGAAAACAACGCAAGAGCTAAGTCATCAGCGCTCGCGTTAAGCAGTTGCGACCCTGAGCGAGCCTGCGCAAGCGGGTGAGGCGAAGGGAAGCGGCGAATTAACATGAGAGTTTGATCCTGGCTCAGAATCAACGCTGGCGGCGTGCCTAACACATGCAAGTCGAACGCGAAAAGGGCTTCGGCCCTTAGTAGAGTGGCGAACGGGTGAGTAACACGTGGGTGACCTACCTTCGAGTGGGGGATAACGTCCCGAAAGGGACGCTAATACCGCATAACATCCTGCCGTTGAACAGGTGGAGATCAAAGCCGGGGATCGCAAGACCTGGCGTTTGAAGAGGGGCCCGCGTCTGATTAGCTAGTTGGTGAG
Source organism: Acidobacteriota bacterium (assembly GCA_023265015.1). Lineage (GTDB taxonomy): Bacteria > Acidobacteriota > Vicinamibacteria > Vicinamibacterales > UBA2999 > Gp6-AA40. Next base: position 10,959 of record JAHFUO010000095.1, read on the forward strand.
GTAACGGCTCACCAAGGCGACGATCAGTATCCGGCCTGA
>JAHFUO010000172.1 GCA_023265015.1 Acidobacteriota bacterium
AGCGCGACGTTTCGCACGATGGACATCGCCGGCCTCGACGTGCTGGGCCACGTCGCGCGCAATCTGGCGACGCGGCTGACGAGCGAGCTGGCGCGCCGGCGGTTCGCGCTGCCGCCGCTCATCGAGAAGCTCATCGAAAAAGGCTGGGTGGGCGAAAAGAGCGGCCAGGGATTCTACAAGCGTGCCGGATCGGAGATCCTGACGCTCGATCCGGCGACGCTCACCTACCGCGCCAAACAGTCTCCGCGCCTGCCGGCGCTCGACGCGGCGCGAGCGATCGACGATCCCGGAGAGCGGACCAAGACGTTGTTCCTCGGCCGCGACAAGGTCGGCACGTTCCTGCGCGCGACGCTCGGCCCGACGCTCCTCTACACGGCGCGTATCGCCGAATCCATCGCCCATTCGATAGACGATGTCGATCGGGCGATGAAGTGGGGGTTCGGCTGGGAGCTCGGCCCGTTCGAAATCTGGGACGCGATCGGCCTTCGCGAGGTCGTGGCGGTGGTCGGCGACGCCGATCTGCCGCCGCTCGTCGCCGACATCCTGGGATCCGGACGCAACCGTTTCCGCGAAGGCGGGCTGCCCGCGGCCAACGAGGAGCTGCAGATTCTGAAGGCCGCGAAAGATCGCGGGCGCCTCGTGCGCAAGAACGCCGGGGCGAGCCTGGTCGATCTCGGCGACGGCGCGCTTGCCGTCGAGTTCCACTCGAAGATGAACGCCATCGGCGGCGACACCCTGCAGATGCTGCACGCCGGCATCAAGGAAGCTGCCGCGAACTTCGCGGCGCTCGTCGTCGGCAACGACGCGCCGAACTTTTCGGCCGGCGCGAACCTGATGCTGCTGCTCCTCGAGGCGCAGGAGGGCAACTGGGACGAGATCGATCTGATGGTGCGCGCGTTTCAAGGGGCGACGCAGGCGATGCGGTACGCCGAGGTGCCGGTCGTCGTGTGCCCCGCGGGTCTTACGCTTGGTGGCGGGTGTGAAATCGCGCTGCACGGCGATCGCGTTCAGGCGGCCGCCGAAAGTTATATCGGCCTCGTCGAGGTCGGCGTCGGCCTCATCCCGGCCGGCGGCGGGACCAAGGAGATGCTCGCGCGCTCGGTCGAGGCTCTGCCAGACCCGCGCGCCGATTTGCTTCCCTTCGTGCAGCGGGTGTTCGAGACGATCGGATTCGCCAAGGTGTCGACGAGCGCCGCCGACGCCAGACGCCTCGGGTATCTGCGGCCTGTCGACATGATGACCATGAATCGCGAGCGGCTGATAGCTGACGGCAAAGCGCTGGCGCTCGAGCGCGTGCGCGAAGGGTATCGTCCTCCGGCGCGTCGGGGGAGCATTCCCGTCGGTGGCGAAGGGGTGCTCGCCGCGCTCAAGCTCGGCGTTCATCTCGCGTGGCGGGCCGGACGCATCAGCGATCACGACGCGCTCATCGGACGCACGCTCGCGTGGATCCTTGCGGGCGGCTCGCTGCCCCACCAAACGACGCTCGACGAGCAGCAGCTCCTCGATCTGGAGCGTGAGGCATTTCTCAAGTTGTGCGGCGAACCGAAGACGCTGGAACGGATTCGGTACACGTTGAAAACTGGAAAAACTCTCAGAAACTGAGTGCTGACTAAGTGGATAGTCGCCGGCGGCAAGGCCGAGCGGCGTAAGCCGCGAAGGCACAGGTTGTGGGGGTGGGGCCCCGCACACGACGCGAATAATGTGGGGCCCCAGGACTGAATGTTGACTGAGCGGACAGTCGCTCCAAACAACGCCGAGCGGCATAAGCCGCGGAGGCACAGGTTGTGGGGGTGGGGCCCCGCACACGACGTAATAATGTGGGGCCCCAGGACTGAATGTTGACTGAGCGGACAGTCGCTCCAAACAACGCCGAGCGGCGTAAGCCGCGAAGGCACAGGTGGCGGGGGTGGGGCCCCGCCACAAAGTAAGAATGTCCAGCGGCGCACCGCTCGTGCTCATCCCCGGTATTCAGGGCCGTTGGGAGTACATGCGTCCGGCCGTCGAGGCGCTCGCGGAGTCATTCCGTGTGCTGACGTTTCCCCTGTGCGGCGAGCGCACCAGCGGCGTCGGCTTCGATCCAAGGCTCGGGCTCGATAACTACGTGGCGCAGGTCGTCGCGACTCTCGATCTCCAACGAATCGATCGCGCCACGATCTGCGGCGTGTCGTTCGGCGGTCTGGCCGCCGTTCGCTTCGCGGCCACGCATCCCGAACGGACGGCGGCGCTTATTTTGGTGTCGACACCTGGACCCAAATGGCGGCTGAGTAGACGGCATCAGATCTACGTGCGCATGCCCTGGCTCTTCGGGCTGTTGTTTCTCGCCGAGTCGCCGTTTCGGTTGCGGCGCGAGCTTGCCGCGGCGTTTCCGCGCCGTGCCGATCGCGTCCGGTTCGGGATTCGGCAGTTGCGGACGCTGATGGCCGCGCCATTGTCGCTTTCGCGGATGGCAGAACGCGCCCGAATGACGTCGACGGTCGATCTCGTCAACGACTGTGGACGCGTCGTTGCGCCAGCGCTCGTCGTCACCGGCGAGCGCGATCTCGACCGCATTGTGCCGGTCGAGAGCAGCGCCGAATACGCACATCTGATTCCGGGTGCACGGAGCGCAGTGCTGGAGCGCACCGGTCACCTGGGGTCGATGACGCGGCCTCGAGCGTTTGCCAGGTTGGTTGAGGAATTCGTAGCGGCTCTCGGTCCGCCTAAGGGCGGACGCCACGGCTGATCACGGTCCGCCTGAAGGCGGACACTACGTACCGTCAGAGCGAGTACAGTACGTAGTGTCCG
>JAHFUO010000017.1:0-1143 GCA_023265015.1 Acidobacteriota bacterium
GTGGTCGACTGCGTCAGCCTGGAGTGTATCCATGCGCGCGGCATCGGCGATGTGCTCGCGCTGGATCCGCATTTCAAAGAAGCCGGATGCCGGGTCCTTCCGATGTCTCGAACATCGTGATCACATCAGACGACATCTTCGAGGCCGAGGGCGAGAATGAGCTTGCGCCCGACAGTCCGCATCGTGGCCGCGTCGAGCGATCCGAGGTATTTCAGAAACCGGTCTTTGGAGATCGTCTGAATGTTGTCGAGCTGTGCATACGATTCCTTTTGAAGAACGGCTTTTTCTCCGCACATGACGGCGCTGCCCGTCACCGCTCCTGGCAATACACGTGATCTGAGGGGTTAATCCCTGTTCCCAGGCTACGGCGCGAGGGGATTGATGCACGTGAGGCCCGCGAACCGTGCGAAGTCGCGGTCGGTCGTGCAGAGCGTGGCGCCATGCTCGATCGCGATCGCCGCCAAGGCGGCATCCATGACGAGCGGGCCGGCGGTCTGGCCGGATCGGGTCAGGCCCTGCAGTATCTCCCAATGCCGCTCGCCGGGCTCGATCACGCCCGCCGTCGGTTGCGCGAGCCACAACGACACGAGCGCTTCAGCCTCCGCCATCGACAGCGGGCGCTCGAAGACGTGCGGGTTTGTCGAGATCCGGAGAAAGGCCCACAGTGTCAGCCATGCAAACCGCACGAGCTGGGAGCCCGACAGCGTCGCTTCGAGCCAGGTTCGGCTGGCCTCGTGTTCGACCGCGCGTGGATTGTAGGCGTAGAGGAGCAGGTTGGCGTCGACGAGGATCATCGATGAAGGGGACCTTCGATCTGCTCGAGCAGTTCCCCGATGTTGTCCAGGCTGAGTCCGGGCCGGAGGCGCCCGAGATCGCGGGCCTTCACCGCGAAACGCTCACGCACCGGCGAGGCGGGAGGGCGCGCCAGACCGCGGCGCAGCGTGTCGTTGACCACGTGGCGGAAGGTCCGGCCCGATCGGCGCGCGAGCGACGTGAGCCTGGCTGCCACGTCCTCATCGAGGGTCAACGTTGTGCGCATGCCATGATGCTAATGGGCAGGCATCATGATGTCAAGAGGCCGGCGGGTTGACGGCCAACCGTCACCGTGAGTAGCGTGATGGGGCGTGAGGTTGTCCGGCGACC
>JAHFUO010000017.1:1153-13083 GCA_023265015.1 Acidobacteriota bacterium
CAACGTTGTGCGCATGCCATGATGCTAATGGGCAGGCATCATGATGTCAAGACGCCGCGGGTTGACGCCGCGGGTTGACGGCCAACCTTCACCGTGAGCGGCGTGATGGGCGTGAGGTTGTCCGGCGACCGGCGCATCCGGCTGCGATTTCTCACCGATCCGCCGGAGTTGCTGACGGGCACCCGGGTGCACGTGCACGGGCGATGGGATCAGGGTGTAAGCCGTGTCGCCGGCTCACCGGCCTTCCACACGATTACATTTGTGCGGTCGAGTTGCCATTTGTGGCACTTCGAGCGGCGTCGCCTCCGGCCCGGTCGCAAGCGGGCAACCCCATAAGCTCAAACGCTGCACGGGGTTGGCACTTCCGTGCAAGACCGCGCACGCGAGGCACGACAATTGTGAGCAGACACGTGACCAGCCAACGTTGGTCGGAGAGTCGATCATGCGTGCTCCGCGCTTTCTGCTGAACCTGCCCATTGAGTACCGGCCTGCCGGCCGGCCCGACTGGCACCAGGGCACGACGCTCAACATCAGCCGATCCGGCGTGCTGTTTCGCACCGTGCCGACGGCCCGCGACACCGGGCAGACGCTGACGGTTGAGGTCCCGGTCGAGATCAAGATTCTGCTCAGCGGCTCACCGGCGGGCGTGGGCGAGCTCAAGTGCGAAGGTCGGATCGTCCGTCTCGAAACACCCGACGCCGATAGCCTGGCCTTGGCCGCGGAATTCTCCGACTACGAGCTCCTGCGACTACACATGGAACAGTGATCGATCGCGGCAGCGCGGGACTCGAAAAACGCCGCATACGGAATCAAGCAAGAAATAGACGCGTGGGGCGCGGCTTTACGCCGCGCCGGATGCGATAATGAGAGGTCGCAGTCGGCTAGACGATCGCCCGCCGTAGCACGCGGAGCGTGCGAAGGCGGGAGGAAAGTCCGAACTCCACCGGGCGGCGCGCCGGGTAATTCCCGGGCAGGGTGACCTGACGGACCAGTGGCACAGAAAACATACCGCCCGTGCGCCGGGTCTGCTTCGCAGACCCGGCCTACGTACGTAGGGCGGGTTCCGCGTGAGCGGACCCGCCGTGCGGGTAAGGGTGAAAAGGTGCGGTAAGAGCGCACCGCGTCCGTGGCAACACGGATGGCAGGCAAAACCCCGCGCGGAGCAAGACCAAATAGGGTGGCGATTGAGGACGGCCCGTTCGAAGCCACCGGGTAGGTCGCACGAGCCCGCGAGCAATCGCGGGCCTAGAGGAATGATCGTTGCGCCATAGCCCGCAAGGGCGAAGGCGAACAGAATTCGGCTTAACGGCCGGCTGCGACACTTTTCGAATCCGGAGTCTCGAATCCCGAATCCCGAGTCCCGAGTCCCGGCTCTATACCGTATGCCTCACTACCTCGTCACCGGCGGCGCCGGCTTCATCGGGTCTCACCTCGTTGAAGAGCTCGCGCGCCGCGGCGAATCGATTCGCGTCGTCGACGACCTCAGCACGGGCAAGCGGCACAACATCGCACACGTGCCATCGGTGGAGCTCATCGAAGGCGATCTTGCGGAGATGGACGTCGCCCGCCGCGCGGTTCACGGGATCGACTACGTCCTTCACCAGGCGGCCATCCCGTCGGTTCCCCGGTCCGTCGAGAATCCAATCACGTCGAACCGCGCCAACATCGACGCGTCTCTCAATATCCTCGTCGCCGCCCGCGATGCGGGCGTGAAGCGGCTGGTCTACGCCGGGTCCTCGTCTGCGTACGGCGACACGCCAACGCTCCCCAAGGTCGAGACGATGGCGTCGGCGCCGCTGTCGCCGTATGCGCTGCAGAAGCTCGTGGCGGAACAGTATTGCCGGATGTTCACGGACTTGTACGGCCTCGAGACCGCGACGATCCGGTACTTCAACGTGTTCGGGCCCCGGCAGGATCCTTCGTCCCCGTACTCCGGCGTCATCTCGCTGTTCATCAGCGCGCTGTGCGCCGGCCGGCAGCCGACGATTTACGGCGACGGCGAGCACACGCGCGACTTCACCTACGTGGCGAACGTGGTGGACGGCGCGTTGCGGGCGTGCACGGCGGAACGCGCCGGCGGGGAAGTGATCAACGTGGCCACCGGGGGGAGAACCTCCTTGAACACGCTCTTCAAGACCCTCCGCGACCTCGTGGGGGCGAAGGTCGATCCGATCTATGCCGAGCCGAGGGCCGGGGACGTGAAGGACTCGCAGGCGGACATCTCGAAGGCGCGCCGGCTCCTGGGCTACCAGCCGATCGTCAACCTTGAAGAAGGTCTGGCGAAAACGGTGGCGTGGTACCGGGCGACGCAGGTCACCACGGCGTAAATCCCCAGAAGCCCTCCTAAGAAACTGTACCGTCTTGGAACAGTTTCTGGCGTGTCGAGTCGCGATGGCAGCGCGTGGGGCGCTCACAACCGGAGGGCTTGCGGCTGACCTCGGTCGTCGAGGCGGAGATACTGATCGCTCCCCGGAATGCCGATACTTGACCAAGTGCGTCTCCTCCTCGCGTCCGTCGTCGCCTTGTGTCTTGCGACGGCGGCCGCTGTCACAACCGGCGCCCAGGTTCCCTCCGGCGGCTTTATCGCGACCTCACCCCAACTGTCGCTCGGACAACCCTCCGAGGACTGCAGCACTCTCACCGTGCGCGACCAGCGTTCCGGATTCCGGCCGCTCGACGTGCTCCCGGACGGCCGGCCGGTGTCATTCGACCAGGATCCCACGCTCGTCACCGCTGATTACCGCGGCGCGATCACCCTGCGCGACTTCCTGGTGGCCGGAGACGTGCCGACGATCCGGTTCAAGCCGTTCGACCCTGATTCGACGGGCCAGGAGACATGGACGCGAACCGGCGTTGTCGACATTGGCGGACGCACGGTCAGCGTGTTCAATCCGACGTGGGGGCCGGATCGCCTGTCGGCAGCGATGCGGCGGACGAGCTGGGGGTTCGACTATCCGTTCATTTACTGGGGAGAAGTGCTCCCGGACGGCGTGGACGTCGGCGGCGGCTTTCGCGTGCGCCTGCGGCTTGCGTCGAACGCGCTGCCGGCGGTGGCCGTGCGCCAGGCGGCGGCCGACGTGCAGTACTCCTCGAGCGTCGTGAACATCCGGATCGACGGCTTCAGCAATTCACGGCTCGGGGCGGACGAGAACGAGTTCGATTTCGCCGCCGTGACGAAGAAGTTCTACCAGTATTTCGAAGACAGCTACGACACGATCGCGATCACCATGCAGGACGTGAACCTGTCCGGATCGAGCGCGTTTCACGTCAACGTGAAGAACGACGTGCGGGGCATCGGCGAGGAACTCTTCAACGAGACGGATTCTTATGGAAGCGCCGGGCGGCTCTCGAGCGTCGAGATGTTCTACGGCGCGAACGTCGCGGTCAACAGGACTGCTACCCACGAGGTGGCGCACCAGTGGGGCGCCTACGTCGACTGGACGAAGTTGATCGGACTCGCGCGGGTGGGGCACCAGCCGGCGGCGCACGATCCGCTGATGAGCGGCGGCGAGACGTATATCGGATCCGTTCTCGACGGCGACCGGCGCGTCAGCGGCGACGGCGGCTGGCACATCGAGGAGACGCCGTATCCGATCCGCTTCCATCCGCTGACGCTCTATGCGATGGGCCTGCTGCCAAGGGCCGCGATCCCCGACATCGTCACGTTCGACGACCAGGGGCAGTTCCTCGGCCTTCCCGATCCTCGCAGCCCTGATGCCGGAACGCCTGTTGGCGGCGGCGTGCACTCCACGTCGATGGCCAGCATCGTCGGCATGCTGGGCGAGCGTTCGGGCCCCGTGCCGTCGGAATGGCAGCGCGCCATCGTGGTCGTGTCGAACGGGCGCCTGCTGACGCAGCGCGAGATGGACTACTGGACGTTCTACGCGCAGCGCGAAGCCGATCCGAACCGATCGGGCGTGTCGAGCTACGACGGCTACGTGTCGTTCGACGTCGCGACCAACGGCGGCATCGACCTGAAGCACGAAATCCGACCGCTGGCCGGCGGGCAGATCGTCCAGCCGCTTGCGGTCGACTATCCGAACTTTGCGCCGAACGATTTCCGGGACGTGGCGTTCGACGGCCAGATCCCGTCGGTCTATCGCGTCGGCTCCACGGCGACGTTCTCCGGACGCGTATCGGCAACCGATCGCAACGACTACTTCGCGGTCATCGTCCGGCTGTATCGCGTTCCGGGCGGCGCCAACGACATCATCCAGGCGCAGGCGGCCATCAACGGCAACGGCACGTTCAGCGTCATGCTGCCGGCGTTCGGCCCGCAGCATGCCGGCCACTACACCCTCCAGGTGTTCCTGTTCTTCCCCAACTCCGGCCCGCAGAACCCGCGCGTGATCGCCGGCCCTATCACCGTCGGGTAGGGCGGGTAACCACGGTTGCTCCGGCAGCAACCGCGGTTGTCGGTTTCCATCGCGCGTGATTTGCAGCGGTTCGTGCGCTCCGCGTAAGCCGCTCTCCTTCACACACATCCACTGACAGCGGTCGTCACGCTTTCCCGGCAACGCGCTTGCCCTGCGAGCGTGCGTCCCGGCGGGAATGGCCACCGTGCACCCGGCCCACGCTGCGCGAGTATCCGACATCGCCGGGACACTTCACGCCCGCAGCGAACGATGACAACAACAGAAGGAGGAACAGACGATGACCCGCATGATGATTGCCGCGCTCGCCGCGATCGCGTTGAGCGCGACGCCGCTGGGCGCCCAGGGGCGCGCATCGGCGCAGAAGCAAACGGCCACAGCGGCGGCCCCCGTCAACCTGAACACGGCCACGGCCGCGCAGCTCACGACGATCCCGGGGATCGGCGCAAAGACCGCCGAGCTCATCATCGAGTACCGGGAGAAGAATGGAGGATTCAAGAAGATCGAGGACCTGATGAACATCCGAGGGGTGGGGGAGAAGGGCTTCCTGAAGATGAAGCCCCTCATCACCGTGGCGACCGCCAAGGCGACCGCGCAGAACCAGTAACCGGCGTGACGGGTCGCGGGGGCGCGTGGCGCCGCCCGCGGCCCGCGCGGCCCGGCTCAGCCGCGGGCGTCACCCTGCTCGAGTTGATCTTCGGGCTCGGGCTGGTGAGCGTGCTCGCGGGCATGGCAATCCCGCAGGCGATGGCGGGGATCGAACGGTCGCGTACGGTTGGCGCGGCGCGCTATCTCGCGGCGCGGATGGGACTCGCGCGGGCCGTGGCCGTAGCACGCTCCGCGAACGTCGCGCTGCTGTTCCTGGCGGATGCGCGGGGGTTTGCCGTCGGTGTCTATCGCGATGGCAATCGGAATGGCGTCCGCGCCCGCGACATCAAAACAGGTACCGATCCGGTCGTGGACGAGCCTGTCCGCATCTCCGACCTTTTTCCCGGCGTCACGCTCTCGTTGAACGATCCGTCGAACACGGACGATAGCGTGTTGATGTCGTTCGCGCCGATCGGCACCGCATCGTCTGGCACCGTCTACCTTCGCGGGCGCGACGGGTCGCAATACGCCGTGCGCGTGCTCGGCGCCACTGGCCGCGCGCGCGTCCTTCGCTATCTCCCCGGCACACGCGCGTGGGTCGACGTCTTCTAAGCAGATGGACCGCCGGCGCGCCGCGAGGCGAATCCCTGCCACAGACGAGCCGCTCGTCCGGGCGAAGCTCCGCACCGGCTCTCAACTGGTCGTGGTCGACGCCTCGAGCTGGGGCGTGATGACAGAGACGACCGAGCGGCTCCTGCCTGGACGACATCTCGACGTGCACGTGGTCACGCCGGGCGGACGCGTGCTCGTGCGCGGGCGCGTGGCGCGCGCATACGTCTACATGCTGAGGGCGGACGCGATCGCCTACCGCGCGGCACTGGCGTTCGATCAACCGATCGACACACGTGCGTGCGGGTATCCGATGCCCCCGGTGTTTGCCTCCGCGCCGGCGCCTCCGGGCATGCCTTACCCGGATCAAACCGGCGACGGCGATATCGCATTCGATGAACGCCTCACCGCGTAAGCATTTGTCCGGATCGTCGTTCGTGGCATCGCGATTGGTAGTGCCGAGCGTGTTGGAGGCACGATGACACGGACTGACGAAGTGATGGGACACCTGTTGCGCGCCCTCGGTGATGCCTTGGTCAGCGATCCAATCGACCGGGATATCCAGGCGGTCTTCGAGCAGCAGGTACAGCGCCTGCTGGGCTTGCGCTCCGCGCGGCTCCGCGAGATCCCTGCGCGCTACCACGCCAGGCTCGTCACGCCCACACGCACTGCCGAGGCGATCGTGCTTGGCGTCCCGAGCGCGGATCCTCGCGTGCAGGCGGTTCTCGAGGCGACGTTCGTCGCGGGCCGGCCCCCGGGCGACGAGGATCTCGAGCTTCTTGCCGCCGCGGCGCAGCTCGGCGGCCTTGTGCTCGAGGCATCGCGCACCCGCGCCGTCGTGCCGATCCGCAGGGAGGACGGCGCCGCGCCGCTCGTCGGCTCGAGCGGCATCATGCACATGCTGCGGGAGCGTATCGCGCGGGTGGCGCTGACCGACTTCACGGTGCTCATCGAAGGCGAGAGTGGCACCGGCAAGGAACTGGTCGCACGCCAGCTGCACGAAGTGAGTCGGCGGCGGGCCGGCCCGTTCGTAGCCGTGAACTGCGCGGCGCTCGTCGAAACGCTTCTCGAGGCCGAGCTCTTCGGCATCGAGGATCGGACCGCGACGGGCGTGCGCGGACGCCGCGGGAAGTTCGAGCACGCAGACGGCGGAACGTTGTTCCTGGACGAAATCTCCGACCTGTCGCTGTCGGCACAAGCCAAGCTGCTTCGCGCGATCCAGGATCTCGCCGTGGAGCGTGTCGGCGGCAGCGGCTCGCGCCGCGTCAACACCCGCATCGTCGCGGCCACGAATCAGTCGCTGTCGGAGATGGTGTCGCGCGGGTTGTTCCGCACCGATCTCTATTACCGTCTCGGCGGCGTCGAGATTCACGTGCCGACGCTTCGCTCGCGGCGCGAGGACGTGTCCGAGCTGGCGGTGTATTTCCTGGGGCGGCATCGCCACACCCGTGAGCTCTCGCTGTCGGATCCGGCGGTCGACGCGCTGCGGATCTATGGCTGGCCGGGCAACGTTCGCGAGCTCGAGCGCCTGATGGAGCGGGCGATCGCGCTCACCGAGTCGAACCGGATCGAGCTCGATGATCTTCCACCGCAGCTGCGCGGCGAGTTTGCGGAGGTGCTGGGCCCGTCACTCGCCGCCGGCGAATCGCTTCGCGCGTGGGGAAGCCGCTATGCGCGGCTCGCCTTCGAGCGGTGCGGCGGAAACAAGCGCCGGACGTGCCGGCACCTGGACATCAGCTATCACACCCTCGAGGCGTACTTGCGCTATTCGCGGCGCGACGCACATTTCTCCAGGCAGACGCCGGCGTGGGTGCGCTCGGCGAGCGCGCCGGCTGTCGTGCATGAAGCCCTGGAATAGACCATGAGCGTCCTCTACGCGCTTCGCTACCTGCAGGTCGTCGCGGTGGTGCCGAGGCTGTGCAGCGCAGCGTTTGTCGCCGCCGTTGGCGGTGCGGCCGTGACGCTCACGATGGACCCGTCTGCTGCGCCAGAGGCGCTGGCTCCGGTGCTCCTCCTGCAGATGTTTGCGGCCTCGTCGGGCTTCGCCGTTCCGGCACGTCGAGGCTACTACGACCTCCTGCTCACCAGCGGGACGCCGCGCTGGCAGATCGCCGTGGCGCATTACCTCGCGTCGATCATGCCGGGCATCGCCGCCTGGGTGTGCGTCGACCTCCTCGAGTTGGCGGCAAGCCACGGCGCGCATCGGACGGCCGTTGCCACTGGAACGTGTCTGGCCTTCATGGTTGTCTCGACCGTGGCGTGGGTGGCAGCGATTCCAGTGTCCCGCTCGGCCGCCGCCCTCGGATGGCTCCTGTGCATCACCGTTCAACCGTTGGCGTCGCTCGTGTCTCCGTTGCCGCTGCTTGGCGTGTCGTTGGGGCGCTCGGACCTGCCCGCCGCCCTTACTGTTGTAGCGTTGACGGCCGCGACGGCTGCCGCCGCGGTTGTCCGCATCATGCGCGGCGATGCCCCGCTGGAGGCGTCGCAGTGAACGATGTGCTGATCTCGGCTCGCGAGGTGAGCGCACGGTACGGCCGCCGTGAAGTATTTCATGCGGTGTCGTTTCACCTGTCCGCGAACCAGTCGCTCGGGGTCATCGGTCCGAATGGAGCAGGGAAGACGACCCTGCTGCGGATCCTGGCAGGCCTGCTCACGCCATCGGAAGGTGATCTGCGGATCAGCGGGCTGCCGCCGCGCGACGCGGTTGGGCGCATCAGCACGGCGTATTTCGCGGGCGACTTCACGCTGCCGGGATCCGTGCGCGCGTGCGACTGGGGCAGTCTCGCGACCGGCGAGGTGCTCACGCCGGAGCGCCGGAGGATCCGCACACTCTCGCGCGGCTCGCGCCAGATGCTCGGCCTTCGAACCGTGCTGGCCAGGCCGCACCTCGGCCTGATCATTCTCGACGAGCCGTGGGAAGCGCTCGACCCTGACGGCGCGCGCTGGCTTTCGTCGACGCTCGCTGCCAAGCGCGATCGCGGCGCCGCAGTGGTCCTGTCGTCGCACCATCTGCACGACCTGGCCGGCGTGTGCGACGCGTATCTCTTTCTCGTCAACCTGCGGGGCACGGTGCTCAAGGCGCACGAGCTGTCGCCCGTGGGCCCGGTGACCGCGGCGCTTCTCACCGACATGCTCGAACGCCTGCGCGGCGACCGGACATCCACGCTTCGCGCCGTGTCCTAGTGTTTCTTGACCCACGTCAGGGCGCATAGTACCGTCCGCGACGGATGCGAACACTCACCGCCCTTCTCCTGGCCACTTGCGTTGCCGCCTCAGCCTGCGGCGGCAACACGCCGGCCGCAAGCGCTCCGCCGGCAGACGCGGGTGACGCCGCGCTGAAGACGGCGCTCCACGGCTATGTCGTCGAGCTCCTGCGCCGCTATCCGACGATGAACACGTACCTTGGTGGTGGGGGCCTTGATCCGTCGCTTCGCGATGTCGACGGCACGCTGCGCGACTACTCGGCCGCCGCCATCGATCAGGAGGACCACTGGCTCGCCGACGCGTCGAAGTCGATTGCTGCCGTGGATCCAGCGGCGCTCTCCGGCGGATCGCGGATCGACCGCGAGGTCGCGCTCGCCCAGATCCAGTTCCTGCTTCACCAGCACCAGGTCCGTCATTACCAACAACGCGCGCTCGATACGTATGTCGGCGAGCCGTTCCGAGCGCTCGACTGGCAGCTGCAGGGAATGACGCAGACCGGCACCACCACGTACGGCACGTCGGCCGAGTGGACGCTCGTGGTGGAGCGGGTCCGCGGTGTCGCCAAGTTCCTGGCTTCGGCACAAGAGCAGCTCCGCGCGGGCGTGGCCGCGAACAATCCGCCGGATCCGCGGATGTTGCGACGCGACGGCATCGACACCGTCGAAGCGAATGGGACGTACTTTGACCAGACGCTTCCGCAGCTCGGCGAGGCACGGATCACGGGCGACCAGCGAAACCAGATCGTCGGCGAGCTGAAGGATGCGTCGAAGCAGGCGTCGCAGGCCTATCAGACGTTCCGCGCGTTCGTCGCATCAACCTACTTCGACAGCGCCGGGGCGAGGATGCTGAAGCCGCAATTTGGGGCCGATCGCTATGCGATGGGCCAGACGGAATATGACTGGGCGCTGAAGAACAACTTCCGCGTCGACAAAACCGCCACGCAGCTCTACGACGAAGCCTGGCCAATCGTCCAGGGCACCCAGCAGCAGATGGTGGGCCTGGCACGGCAGATCGGCGCGCAGCACAGATGGCCGTTGCCTGCCGATGGCGGCGCAGCCGTCCGGGCAGTCTTCGACAAGCTCTCGGCCGACTATCCAAAGTCGGACGCCGAGATGGTCTCCTGGTACCGCGACGCCGCATTCCGCCTCGTCGACGACGCGCGCAAGACGGGGCTCTTCGACGTGCCCGCCGACTACAAGCTCGATGTGGTCGAGACGCCGCCGCCGCTGCAGGCGTCGATCGATGGCGCCGCTTACTATCCGGCGCCTCCCTTCAGGAACAGCGGCGTGGGGCGGTTCTACGTGACCCCGACGCACAACAATCCAGCCGGCCTGATGACGAACAACCGCGCGGCGCTCGCGGATCTGTCGGCGCACGAGGGCTTCCCGGGGCACGACTGGCACTTCAAGGTGATGACGCAGTACCGCGATCGCATCTCGCCGGTGCGCTGGCTTACGCCGGGCGCCGTCGAGGATTCATCGTCAATGTGGGAAGACTCGATGGCGGCCGAAGGGTGGGCGCTCTATTCCGAGGCGCTCCCCGCCGAGGCGCGGCCGAACGCGCCGAACGGCTTCTACACGCCCGAGGAGCATCTGTACCAGCTCCAGGGAAAGCTCCTTCGCGATCTGCGCGTGCGCATCGATACCGGCATCCACACCGGCCGCATGACGTACGACGAGGCGACGACGCTGTTCTCGGAAGTCGTCGACTTCTTCCCCGGCTCGTGCAGCAATCCCGCCGCAATCGGGAACGCGGGGAAGCGCGAAAGCTGCGAGGCCGCTGAGCGCGCGATCTTCCGCTACTCGAAGTGGCCGACGCAGGCGATCACATACCGCCTCGGCAAGGATCAGATCCTCGGGCTGCGGGAAGAGGCGGGGAAGGCACTCGCCAGCCGCTTCTCGCTGAAGACGTTCCACCTGGCGTTTCCCGCGGGCTACTTCCACGACGCGATGTTGAGCGAGCTGACGCGGCCGTAGCGCGCGGCCTTTTTAGGCCGCGCGACCGTTGGACCGCGCGACCGTTGGACCGCACGACCGTTGGGCCGCGCGACCGTCGCGACGCGGTTGATCTTCGCGCGTCGCGCATAGTACGGTTAAGCGTTTGTCCGCAGACACGGCCGTACCAGCTCTTCGCAAGACACCGCTCCACGCCCGCCACTGCGCGTCGAACGCCCGCATGGTTCCCTTCGGCGGATGGGATATGCCCGTCGAGTACTCGGGCATCACCGCCGAGCACATGGCGGTGCGCACGCGCGCCGGACTCTTCGACGTCAGCCACATGGGCGAGATCGAGATTGCGGGCAAGGGCGCGCTCGCGGCGGTGCAGCGCATCTCGAGCAACGATGCCGGCAGGCTGGAGATGGGGCAGGCCCATTACGCGGCGCTGACCACCTTCGAGGGGACCTTCGTCGACGACATGCTCGTCTATCGAATGGGGCCGAATCACTTCATGCTGGTGGTCAACGCCTCGAACATCGCCAGGGACTACGCCTGGATCGCCGCGCAGATCAAGGAAGCGGGCGACGTCGCCGTGGTCGATTCGAGCAGCCGGTACGCGCTGATCGCGATCCAGGGGCCGGCGGCGCTCGACGTGCTGCAGCCGCTCTGTTCCACCGGGCTGAGCGATATCAAGTACTACTGGTTCACGTACGGCGAGGTCGCCGGCGCGCGCGCGCTGATCTCGCGCACGGGGTACACCGGCGAAGATGGCTTCGAGATCTTCGCGCAGCCGAACATGGCCGACCGGGTGTGGCTGGCGATCCTCGAGTCGGGCCGGGCGGCGGACGTGATTCCCTGCGGCCTGGGCGCACGCGACACGCTGCGCCTCGAGGCCGCGATGCGCCTGTACGGCAATGACATCGACGAATCGACCACTGTCCTCGAGGCTGACCTCGGCTGGATCGTCGGTTGGAAGAAACCCTCTTTCATCGGGCACGAGCGGCTTCGCGAGCAGAAGGAGAAGGGCGTGACCCGGAAGCTCGTCGGCTTCGAGATGATCGACCGTGGCATCGCGCGCCACGGGTACCAGGTGCTCCGCGGCGAAGAGCCGATTGGCGCCGTGACGAGCGGCACGCAGACGCCGTTTCTGAAGAAAGCGATCGGCATGGCGTATGTCCCGATCGAGCTGACGACGCCGGGCTCGGAGATCACGATTGAC
>JAHFUO010000017.1:13183-19808 GCA_023265015.1 Acidobacteriota bacterium
CGGCGAAGAGCCGATTGGCGCCGTGACGAGCGGCACGCAGACGCCGTTTCTGAAGAAAGCGATCGGCATGGCGTATGTCCCGATCGAGCTGACGACGCCGGGCTCGGAGATCACGATTGACGTCCGCGGTCGCCCGTCCAAGGCAAAGGTCGTCCCGCTGCCGTTTTACAAACGTTCCACAAACGTGGGGGCCGGCTTTAGCCGGCCCACTGGGTAGGGGCGGGTCTTCAGACCCGCCCGGGAGCAGATATGGCGTATCCGCCGGATCGGAAGTACACCAAGGATCACGAGTGGATTCGCCTCGCCGGCGACACGGGCGAGGTTGGCATCACCGATTACGCCCAGCAGCAGCTCGGCGACGTCGTCTACGTGGAGCTGCCTGAAGTGGGCCGCACTGTGACCGCCGGCGAGTCCTTCGGATCAATCGAGTCGGTCAAAGCCGTGTCGGAGCTCTTTGCGCCGATGAGCGGGGAAATCGTTGCGGTCAACGACAGTCTCAGGGATCATCCCGAGGTCGTGAACTCCGACCCGCACGGCACCTGGATGATCAAGGTGCGCCTCTCGAGCCCCGGTGATTCCGGCGAGCTGCTCGATGCCGCGCGGTATCAGACCCATCTAGCGGGCCGTTCGGACTGATGGAGTACCAATTACAACAAGCATCCGAGCGCGGGATGCGGGCCGCGACAACGGAGCGGCCCGGTAGTGATTCGGAAGAGGCACTCCAGTAGATGAACAGACTGGACGCCAGCGACTGGTTCGCACGCCGCCACATCGGTCCCTCGCCTGACGATCGCGATCGCATGCTCGCCACGATCGGCGCGTCATCGCTCGACGCGTTGATCGACGAAGCGATCCCCGCCTCGATCCGGCTCCGACGTCCCCTGAATCTGCCGCCCCCGGAGAGCGAGCATCAATACCTCCGGCGCCTGGCCGGCGTGGCGCGCCGCAACAAGGCGTTCCGCTCGTACATCGGCCTCGGCTACCACGACACGATCACACCCAGCGTGATCCTCCGGATGGTGATGGAGAACCCTGGCTGGTACACGCCCTACACGCCCTACCAGGCCGAGATTGCGCAGGGCCGCCTCGAGTCGCTCCTCAATTTCCAGACGATGGTGGCGGAGCTGACGGGGATGGAGGTGGCGAACGCGTCGCTGCTGGATGAAGCGACGGCGGCGGCCGAGGCGATGACGCTGCTTCACCGGGTTCGAATCGGAGGCCGGGTCCTTTCGGACCCGGCGTCAAGCGACGGCGAGCGGAGCTTGTTTCTCGTCAGCGACCGCTGCCTGCCGCAGACGATCGACGTGCTGCGCTCGCGCGCCGAGCCGCTCGAGATCGATCTGCACGTCGGCTCGATCGAGACGATGGCGTTCGAGCGACGGGTGTTCGGCGTGCTGCTGGAGTACCCGGATCAGTACGGGCTCGTGCAGAACCTGGCGCCGTTCATCGCGCGCGCGCACGAGGCGGGTGTCCTCGTGGCCGTCGGCGCCGATCTGCTCGCGCTCGCGCTGCTGACGCCGCCGGGGGAGATGGGCGCCGATGTCGTCTTCGGCAACTCACAGCGGTTCGGCGTTCCGCTCGGCTACGGCGGGCCGCACGCAGCCTTCTTCGCCACGCGCACCGCCTTCGTGCGACAGGCGCCGGGCCGGATCATCGGCGTATCGATCGACGTCCACGGCCACAGGGCGTACCGGATGGCGCTGGCCACGCGCGAGCAGCACATCCGCAGGGAAAAGGCGACCTCGAACATCTGCACCGCGCAGGCGCTGCTCGCCAACATAGCCGCGATGTACGGCGTCTATCATGGCCCGCAGGGCCTGAAGGGGATTGCCGAGCGGGTTCACCTCCTGACCCGCACCTTGGACGAGGAGCTGAGAAAGCTGGGAGCCAGGCAGGCGAACGCGCAGTACTTCGACACGCTTCGCGTCGAGCCGCCGTCCGGGGTGAATGCCGTTCGGGCCAAGGCCCTCGAGGCCGGCATCAACTTCCGCTACATCGACGACAAGACGATCGGCATCTCGTTGAACGAGACGGTCGCCACGGCCGACGTCCAGGACATTGTCGACGTGTTTGCGGCAGCGGCAGGGAAACCCGCGTCGCACATCAATTGGGAGCGTAGGCCGGGTCCGAAAGGACCTGGTCTGCCGGAGCACCGAGGCGGGGTCCTTTCGGACCCGGCGGATGCGTCTGTGGACCCGGCGCTGCGCCGCTCGACCCCGTTCATGACGCATCCGGTGTTCAACACGCATCGCTCGGAAACGCAGATGATGCGGTACATCCGGGGTCTGGAGCGGAAGGACATCGGCCTCGACACGTCGATGATCCCGCTCGGCTCCTGCACGATGAAGCTGAACTCGGCGACCGAGATGCTGCCCGTGACGTGGGAGCACTTCTCGCGCATCCATCCGTTCGTGCCGGCGGACCAGGCGCAGGGCTACACGCAGATCATCACCGACCTCGAAGCGGCGCTCGCCGGGATCACCGGCTTCAGCGCCGTGTCGCTGCAGCCGAACTCCGGCGCGCAGGGCGAGTTCGCCGGGCTGATGGTGATCCGCGCCTATCACCGCGACCGCGGCGACTCCCGTCGCGACGTCGTGCTCATTCCGGCGTCGGCTCACGGCACCAATCCCGCCAGCGCCTCCATGGCGGGCATGCGCGTCGTCGTTGTCGCGACCGCGCCGAACGGCAACGTGGATGTCGCGGATCTGCGGAAGAAGGCGGCCGAGCATCGTGATCGGCTGTCGTGCCTGATGATCACCTACCCGTCCACGCATGGCGTCTTCGAGGACGGGATCACGGAGATCTGCGCGATCGTGCACGAGCACGGCGGGCAGGTGTACATGGACGGCGCGAACATGAACGCGCAGGTCGGGCTGACGAGCCCGGCGGCGATCGGCGCGGACGTCTGCCATCTCAACCTGCACAAGACGTTCGCGATTCCGCACGGCGGCGGGGGACCCGGCATGGGACCGATCGGCGCGGCCGCGCATTTAGCACCGTATCTGCCGGGGCATCCCCTCGTGAAAACCGGCGGGGAGCGCGCGATTCACGCGGTGTCGGCCGCCCCGTGGGGCAGCGCGAGCATCCTGCTGATCTCGTACGCGTACATCCGCATGCTCGGCGCGTCCGGCCTGACCGACGCGACGCGCTACGCGATCCTCAACGCGAACTACATGAAGGCGCGCCTGGAGCAGCACTATCCCGTGCTGTATGCGCGCGCCAACGGGCGCGTCGCGCACGAGCTGATCTTCGATCTGCGGGCGTTCAAGGCCGCCGGCATCGAGGAGATGGACGTGGCGAAGCGGCTGATGGATTACGGCTTCCATGCGCCGACCGTCTCGTTCCCGGTCGCGGGCACGCTGATGGTCGAGCCCACCGAGAGCGAGGACAAAGGGGAGCTGGATCGATTCTGCGACGCGATGATTCAGATCCGCCGGGAGATCGACGCCGTCGTGACCGGACGCGCGGACCGCCAGGACAACGTGCTGAAGAATGCGCCGCACACCGCCGAAGCGATTGCGGCGGCGGACTGGGCACATCCGTACTCGCGCGAGGCGGCGGCGTTTCCGCTGCCGTTCGTGAGGGCGAACAAGTTCTGGCCGAGCGTCGGCCGCATCGACAATCCCTACGGCGACCGGAATCTGTTCTGCTCGTGCCCGCCGGTCGAAGAGTTCGTGGCTGGCGTCAGCTCGCGTCCGCGGCGCGCCTGAAACCCTCGAGCAGTTTCCACGTTATTGGCCCCGGCTTGCCGGTGCCAATCTTGCGATCGCCCACCTCGGCGATCGGCACGGCCTCGCGCGTCGTGCTGGTCAGAAACGCCTCGTCGGCGCCCAGCAGATCCTCGTCGCGCAGGACCTGCTCGCGCACGGCAACGCCGACCTCCTTGCCCACGTCGAACAGGAATTCACGCGTGATGCCGGGAAGCAGCCCTGCCTCAAGCGGCGGCGTCAGCGCCACGCCGTTCTTCACGATGAACAGGTTCGCGGTCGTGCACTCCGTCAGCTCGCCGCGGTAATTCCGCATCACCCCTTCGAACGCCCCCGCCCGCAGCGCCTCCTGCATCGCCAGGGCGCTGTTCATCAGGTTGTTGCTCTTGATCATCGGGTTGACCGAGCCCGGATGATTCCGCACGACGTCGACGATCACGACGCGGACCCCGTGTTCGTACGCCTCGGGCAGCGGATCGATATGCGGCTTGACAATGATCACGAGGGAGGGCTTCGGCGTGGCCTCGAGGTCGTATGTCAGGTCGCCGATGCCGCGGGTCACGAGCACGCGGATGTACACCTCGCCATCCAGGCGCGCAGCCTCCTGTGTCTCGCGGATCTGCGCGGCCAGCTGATCGTCGGTAAAGGGGAGCGCAAGATCGATCATCTTCGCCGAGCGGCGCAGGCGGCGCATGTGGCGGTCGTAGAGGAACGAGAAGCGCCCGTGGTACGTCCGCATCGTCTCGTAGATGCCTTCGCCGTACAGAAAGCCGTGATCGAAAATCGAGATCACCGCATCTCGCTCGCCGCTGACGCGGCCGTTCACGTTTACCGTCGCAGACATAGTTGGCAGCGGGCAGCTGGCAGCGGGCAGCTGGCAGTAGGTGCCGGGAACCGAGCCTTAGTCAGCCTATTCGCTGTAGTACACTTCGCGCAACCTACACGAGCTGCCGGCCGCGTGCTGCCGGCTGCCTGCTGCCGGCTGCCTGCTGAATGAGAATTCTCAACGCCGCGCAGATGCGCGAAGCCGACCGCTTCACGATCGAAGACATCGGGATCCCTTCTCTGGTACTGATGGAGAACGCCGGCCGCCAGGTGGTGGCGGCGATTGAGGCGGCGTACGAAGCACGCCTGAACGGGCGGGTGGCCGTGCTGTGCGGGCGTGGCAACAACGGCGGCGACGGCTTCGTGGTGGCGCGGACGCTGATGCAGCGCGGCATCGATGCCGCGGTCTTCGTCGTCGGCGCCCTGAGCGACGTGCGCGGCGACGCGAAGACCAACCTCGAGATCCTCGGACGGCTCGGCGTGACGGTGGTCGAGATCGGCGACGCGCAGAGCTGGGAGCTGCACTTCTCGGAGATCTCGCAGTGCACGCTGATCGTCGACGCGATCTTCGGAACCGGCCTCAAGGCTGCCCTCGCCGGCATGATGGAGACCGTCGTGGCCGACGTGAACGCGTCGGGGATTCCGATCGTCTCGATCGACCTGCCGAGCGGCCTGTCGGCCGATACGCCTCGCGTGATTGGCGACTGCATAGACGCGTCGATGACGGTGACGCTCGCGGCGCCGAAGCTGCCGCTCGTGCTGCCGCCCGGCGAGGCGCACGCCGGCGACGTGGTCATTGCCGACATCGGCATTCCCCACGAAGTCATCGACGGCGTCGAGGGGCGGCACATCGAGCTGCTGGCGCCGGAGCAGCTGCGCGAGATCGTCGAGCCGCGGGCGGCAGACTCCCACAAGGGCGACTTCGGGCGGGTCACGATCGTGGCGGGCTCGCGGGGAAAAACGGGCGCCGCGTATCTCGCCGCGCTCGGCGCGTTGCGCTCCGGCGCCGGGCTTGTCACCGTCGCCACGCCGTCAACATCGCTTCCGATCCTCGCATCGATGGGGCCGGAGTTCATGACCGAGCCGCTCGAGGAATCGCCGGACGGCAGCGTCGCTCCCTCGGCCATCGAGCGCGTGCTGGAGCTTCGACACGACGTGATCGCCTGTGGGCCGGGCCTCGGCCGCGGCGCCGCCGTCGGTGAGTTCGTGCGCGCGCTGCTCGATCGCGCAACCGTGCCGCTCGTGCTCGACGCCGACGCGATTACCGTCCTCGCGGACGATCCCGGACGTCTCGTCGGCCGGGAAGAGCGCGACGTCATCATCACACCGCACCCGGGCGAAATGGCGCGACTGATTGGATCGCCTATCGAAGAGGTGCAGGCGAACCGGATCGACGTCGCCACCGATTTCGCGACCACGCGCCGGGTGTACGTGGTGCTCAAGGGACATCGGACGATCATCGCGACGCCCGACGGGCACGTGTACATCAATCCCACGGGCAACGCCGGCATGGCGACCGGCGGGACGGGCGACGTGCTGACCGGCATGATTGCCGCGTGGCTTGCCCAGCTCCTCGACGCCGAAGCCGCCTGCCGGCTCGCGGTTTTTCTCCACGGCGTGGCCGGCGACCTGGCGGAGGCGGATGAAGGACAGGTAGGGATGATCGCGACCGACGTCATTGCACGCCTGTGCGACGCGCTTAATCGGCTCACCAATCCAGAGAAGACTAACTAGGCAGATGCGGGGCGAGCCTTTCAGGCTCGCCTCGCGGACCCGAAGGGTCCGCGCCGCACCGTGACAGAGATATCCACTCACTCCGAGGAGGAGACGCAGGAGGCCGCGCGTGAGCTGGCGGCCACGCTGAATGCAGGCGACGTGTTGCTCCTCTCAGGAGACCTCGGCGCTGGGAAAACGACCTTTGTGCGAGGGCTCGCGGAAGGCCTGGGCGTGGATCCGGACGAGGTGAGCAGCCCGACGTTCACGATCGTCCACGAGTATCGGGGTGGACGATTGACGCTCTACCACGCGGATCTCTACCGCCTGGAGAAGACCGCGACCGATGACCTGGGGCTCGAGGAGCTGGGCGTGCAGGA
>JAHFUO010000017.1:19908-44077 GCA_023265015.1 Acidobacteriota bacterium
TACTCCATCCGGTAGTTCGGCGCTTCCTTCGTGATCTGCACGTCGTGCACGTGGCTCTCACGCGCGCCGGCGGCCGTGATCCGGATCAGCCGAGCCTTCCGCTGCAGGTCGGGAATCGTCGCGCTCCCGCAGTATCCCATCCCTGCGCGCAGGCCGCCGACGAGCTGATGAATCATTGCGGCGACGCTGCCCTTGTGCGCGACGCGCCCTTCGATGCCTTCGGGCACCAGCTTGTCGGCGGCGCGCCCGCCCTCGAGGTCGAACTCATCCTGGAAATAGCGGTCGCGGCTCCCGCGACGCATCGCGCCGATCGATCCCATGCCGCGATACTCCTTGTAGCTCCGCCCCTGGAACAGGATCAGCTCGCCGGGGCTCTCGTCCGTGCCGGCGAAGAGGTTCCCAATCATGGTGCAGCTCGCGCCGACGGCGATCGCCTTGACGACGTCGCCGGAGTAGCGCATGCCGCCGTCCGCGATGATCGGCACATTCCGTGACGCGGCGGCGCGCGCGCACTCCATGATCGAGCTGATCATCGGCACGCCGATGCCGGCGACCACGCGCGTGGTGCAAATGGAGCCGCCGCCGATGCCGACCTTCACCGCATCCACGCCCGCATCGATCAGCGCCGCCGTGGCCTCGGCGGTCGCGACATTGCCGGCGATGAGATCCGTGTTCGGGAACTCGCGGCGGATCCGCGCCACCATGTCGATGACCCCTTGCGAGTGACCGTGGGCGGTATCGACGACGAGCACGTCCACGCCCGCGGCGACGAGCGCCTGTGCCCGCTCGAACGAATCCTTGCTGACACCGATCGCCGCGCCGGATCGCAGCCGGCCGAGCGCATCCTTGCAGGCGAGCGGGTACGTCACGGCCTTCTGGATGTCCTTGACGGTAATCAACCCCTTCAGCCGGAAGTCGCGGTCGACGACGAGAAGTTTCTCGACCTTGTGCTGGTGCAGGATCTCGCGCGCCTCGTCCAGCGTTGTGCCGACGGGCACGGTGAACAGGGGGTTCTTCGTCATCACCTCGTCGATGGACCGGTCCACATTCGTCTCGAACCGGAGATCGCGGTTGGTGAGGATGCCGACGAGCCGCCCATCCTTGCTGCCGTCATCAGTGATCGGCACGCCGGAGATGCGGTACTTCTTCATCAGGTCGAGCGCTTCTTGAATGCGGTTGTCCGGCCCGAGCGTGATCGGGTTGACGATCATGCCGCTCTCCGACCGCTTCACCCGATCCACTTCCGATGCCTGTTCCTCGATCGACAGGTTCTTGTGGATGACGCCGAGGCCGCCGTGCTGGGCCATGGCGATCGCCAGGCTCGACTCGGTGACGGTGTCCATCGCGGCGCTGAGCAGCGGCACGTTCAGGCGTATGTTGCGCGTCAGCCTCGTCGAGACGTCGACCTGCGTCGGCAGCACGGTGGAGTGCTGCGGCACCAGCAGGACGTCGTCGAACGTCAGCGCGGTGGCGAGCTCGGTTCCCGTGGGAAGGAGAGTCAGCGAGCCGGTCTTCAGTTCCATTGGAGATCCTCTCGGGCCGCCTAAAGGCGGCCCCTACGTACGTCGGCGGTACGTGGGGGCCGGCTTCAGCCGGCCCTCACGCGGCGGCGCCGTGGCATTTCTTGTACTTCTTCCCGCTGCCGCATGGGCACGGTTCGTTCCGTCCGATCTTCGGCTCCTCGCGCCGCACGGTCTTGATCACATCATCGCCGCCGGTCCGCGCAGGCTGAAGGGCCTGCCGCGCCGAAGCGGGTGCGGAGGCGCGGGCACCCGCGAAGGCGGGCACCGCTTCCGCCGACGGATGGTTCATGGTGATCGGCGTTGCGCGCCGCGGCGCGGGCCGCGCGACCGCCGCAGCCTCCTCGTTGATCACGGGGCGCAGCCACATCACGTAGTGGACGATCTCTTCTTCGACCCGCGCCTTCATGTCCTGGAAGAGACTGAAGCTCTCCTTCTTGTACTCGACCAGGGGATCGCGCTGACCGTAGCCGCGGAGGCCGATGCCTTCCTTCAGGTGGTCGAGCGAGTAGAGGTGGTCCTTCCACTGCGCGTCGACGATCTGCAGCATGATGTCGCGCTCCACCCGGCGAAGCAGCTCGCCGCCGACGACCTTCTCCTTCTCCTCGTAGCTCGCCTTGATCTGCCCCCAGATCACGTCGCCGATCTCGTCGCTGTTCTTCTCCTCGAGCTTCAGCGCATCGAGCTGCGGCTGCTCGACGCCGAAGATGCGCGAGACCTCGCGCATCAGGGCAGGGAGGTCCCATTCCTCGAAGTCCACCTGCTTGCCCGCGAACCGCTCGATCTGGTCCTCGAGGATGTCTTCGGCCAGCGCCATCATGTAGCCGCGGGTGTCGACGAGCTCCTCCTCAGAGAGGTGAATCTTACCGTCCAGGATCTCGCGACGCAGCGTGTAGATGCTCTCACGCTGCTTGTTCATCACGTCGTCGTATTCGAGGAGGTGCTTGCGGACGGAGAAGTTCTGCGCCTCGACCTGCTTCTGCGCGCGCTCGATCGCGCGGGTGACCATCCCGTGCTCGATCGGCACGCCCTCTTCCATGCCGAGGCGCTGCATCAGGCCGGAGATGCGCTCCGACCCGAAGATGCGCATCAGGTCGTCTTCGAGCGACAGATAAAAGCGCGAGGATCCGGGGTCGCCCTGCCGGCCGGCGCGCCCCCGGAGCTGGTTGTCGATGCGCCGGGCTTCGTGGCGCTCGGTGCCGAGGATGTGCAGGCCTCCGACGTCGACGACCTGCACGTGCTCGGCCTCGGTCGCGCGCGTGAAGTGCGCGAAGATACGCTCCCAGTCCGCGCGGGGCACGCGATAAAACGCGTCGACGTGGAAGAAGTAGACGAACTCGTCGTCGTCGACGTACTTCTCCTCGCCCTTCGGGACCTTCTCCGCGACTTCTTCTGACAGCGACTGCTGCCGCGCCACGTACTCGGCGTTGCCGCCCAGCAGGATGTCGGTGCCGCGGCCCGCCATGTTGGTCGCGATCGTGACGTTGTTCTTGCGCCCCGCCTGCGCGACGATCTCGGCTTCCTGCGCGTGGTACTTGGCGTTCAGCACGACGTGCTTGATGCCGCGCTTGCGCAGCAGGGTCGAGAGGCGCTCCGACTTTTCGATCGACACCGTGCCGACGAGCGTCGGACGCCCGCTCGCCTGTTTCTCGAGAATGTCGTTGACGATGGCGTCGTACTTCTCGCCCTCGGTGCGGTACACCAGGTCCGGTTCTTCGACGCGCCTCAGCGGCCGGTTCGTCGGGGCCACGATCACGTCGAGCTTGTAGATCTTGTTGAACTCCGGCGCCTCGGTTTCGGCCGTACCGGTCATGCCCGAGAGCTTTCCGTACTTGCGGAAGTAGTTCTGGAAGGTGATGGTGGCCAGCGTCTGGTTCTCGCGCTCGATCTTGACCTTCTCCTTCGCCTCGACGGCCTGGTGCAACCCGTCGCTCCACCGCCGGCCGGGCATCAGGCGTCCGGTGAACTCGTCGACGATGACGACGCCGCCATCCTTGATCATGTAGTCGACATCGAGCCGGAACAACGAGTGGGCCCGCAGCCCCTGGTGCACGTGGTGGAGGAGCGGCATGTTGGCCGGATCGTACAGGCCGTTCGAGTCTGGCACCAGGCGATGCGCGAGCAGCTGCTCGGACTTCGCCATGCCGGTCTCGGTCAACGTGACCGTCTTGTGCTTCTCGTCGACGATGTAGTCGCCGGTCGTTTCGAGCGCCTCACGGTCCTCGGACTTGACGTTCCCCTGCGTGACCGCGCCCTTTTTCAGACGCGGGATGATGCGATCGACCTCGTAATACAGGTCTGTTGATTCTTCCGCCGGGCCCGAGATGATGAGCGGCGTCCGCGCCTCGTCGATCAGGATGCTGTCGACCTCGTCCACGATCGCGTAGCGATGGCCGCGCTGGACCATCGACCCGAGGTCGAACTTCATGTTGTCGCGGAGGTAGTCGAAGCCGTACTCGTTGTTGGTGCCGTAGGTGATGTCGGAGCCGTAGGCGACCTGCCGCTGCTGATCGGTGAGCTCGTGCTGGATGACGCCGACGCTCATGCCGAGAAAGCGGTAGAGACGTCCCATCCACTCCGAGTCGCGCCGGGCGAGGTAATCGTTCACCGTGACCACGTGAACGCCCTTGCCCTCGAGCGCGTTCAGATACGCGGGGAGCGTCGCGACGAGTGTCTTGCCCTCGCCGGTCTTCATCTCCGCGATCTTTCCGCCGTGCAGCACCATGCCGCCGATCAGCTGCACGTCGAAGTGCCGCATGTTGAGCACGCGGCGGCCGGCCTCTCGGACGACGGCGAACGCCTCGACGAGGAGATCGTCGAGCGCTTCGCCGCCGGCGACGCGTGTGCGGAATTCGACGGTCTTGCCGCGCAGCTGCTCGGCGGTGAGCGCCTGGATCTGCGGCTCGAGCGCGCCGATCTGAACCATCAGCGGGCGAAGCCGCTTGATCTCACGCTCGTTCTGCGTGCCGATGACCTTGGCGAGGATTTGACCGAGCATTGCGTAAGGAAATGCGTCGCGTACGCGACGGATATCCAACTAGTTTAAAGGAAAAAGGGTACGCGGACCTAAAAGGTCCGCGCCGCAGATATGAAGGTCCGCACCGCAGATATGAAGGTCCGCGCCGCAGATACGAAGGTCCGCGCCGCGGATACGAAGGTCCGCGCCGCACGAGTGGCGGTCCGCGCCGCAGGTACGGAGTTCCCGCCGGCGGCGTTATTGGGCTCGGGGCTGCTGCTTGGTAAGGAGCTGAAGAGGATTGAGGAGCTTGCCGTTGGCGAGCACCTCGTAGTGCAGGTGATACCCGGTCGACCGGCCGGTGTTGCCGACATGGCCGATCACATCGCCGCGCTTCACCTTGGCGCCGTTCCTCACCGTGTAATTGAGCAGGTGACCATAGCGCGTCTCGAGGCCAAAGCCGTGGTCGACAACGATCAGGTTGCCGTAGCCGCCCTCGAACGCGACGTGAGTCACCCTGCCGGCCGCGGTCACGTAGACGGGCTGTCCGCGCTCGCCCGCGATGTCGAGACCGGCGTGGAAATCGTCGCCGCCCGTAATCGGGTCGATGCGGGGGCCCATCGCGGACGACAGCCAACCCTGCGCGGGCCAGATCGACGGCGTCGCCGCCGCAAGCGCGTTGCGCCGATCGACGTCCCGGCTGACGACGTGCAGGCGTGAATCGAGACCCTCGAGCAGCGTGCGGAGGAGCCCGAAGGTATCCTCCGGAGTGCCGATCGCCGAGAGCGCGGTCTGCGCGGTTCGATCAACCTCGGTGCTGCCACCCATCGCGCGCGCTTTCACGACCGCCGGCAGCTTGTTCATCGTGCGCGCAAGACTCGGATCGAGCGCCGAGCGCGCACCGAGGTCCTGGATCGCGGATTCGAGCGAGGCGATCTGGCCGGCGAGCTGTTCGGTGGCGGAGCGGAAGTTGGCGTTCTCGGCTTCGAGCGCCTGATGGCTGGCGCGCAGATCGGCGACGTCGCTCTTCGCCTTCCACGCCGCACCGACACCGATGAGCACGGGCAGCGACAGAAGAACGCTCGAGGCGATCAGCACGGGGCGAAGCGAAATCGTCGCGCGGCGGACCACACCCGAGCTGCGGTCGGCGACAATAATCGTGTATCGCTTTGAAGCCATCAGAGCCTTGACTGTGTTGCTGAGTCTGCGGTTGGGGTTCACCGCGGACGGAACAGACTATCACAGGGTTTCGGTCATTCCGCAGGACAAGATTAGAGTGGCGAACATCGGGCGAATTCGGCGCCAGCCAGCAGACAGCCGGCAGCCGGCGGCGGGCAGGACTCACACGTGAGCTCGACCAAGGCGAGGCTTCACGTGCTCGCGGCGGCGGTCTTGTTTTCCACGGGCGGCGCCGCGGTCAAGACCGCTGCGTTCTCCTCAGCCCAGATCGCATCGTTCCGCGCCGGCATTGCCGCGATCGCCTTGCTGCTGTGGCTGCGCGGCCGAATCCGCTGGTCGTGGCAGGCGTGGGCCGTGGGGGTGGCGTACGCCTGCATGACGGTGCTCTATGTCGCGGCCACCAAGCTCACGACGTCCGCGAACGCGATCTTCCTTCAGTCCACGGGGCCGCTGTATCTGCTGCTCCTGGGGCCGTACGTGCTGCACGAGAAGATCCGCCGGACGGACATCCTGTATCTGCTGGCGCTCGGTCTGGGACTGGCGATCTGCTTCGCCGGGCGTCCTGCGACAACCTCCACTGCACCCGATCCCGCCACTGGCAACATCCTCGGTCTGCTGTGCGGCCTGGCGTGGGCGCTGACGCTGCTCGGACTGCGACGCGTCGAGCGCGATTCGCCGATGCCCGGACTCGCGGCGGCGTCGGTCGTCGCCGGTTGCGTGCTCGCATCGGCTGTCACGCTGCCGTTCGCGCTGCCGGCCCCCGCCGCGACACCTGCGGCCTGGCTGGTGCTCGTGTACCTCGGGGTGTTTCAGATCGGCCTCGCGTACGTGTGGGTCACCGACGCCGTGCGGCATCTGCCGGCATTCGAGATGTCGCTCCTGCTCCTTCTGGAACCGGTGCTGAATCCGATCTGGACGTGGATCATCTGGAAGGAGTATCCGGGTGCCTGGGTGCTGGGCGGAGGTGCGATCATCGTCGTGGCGACGGCGATCAAGAGCGTCTATGGCGCATCGGTGGGATCGGCGCGATCCACACAGGTGCGATCGTGAACTCAGTTGGTGCGATCGTGAACTCAGTTGGTGCGATCACGGCTGGACCTGGTGCGATCGTACTTCGCACCCGGTGCGATTGGAGATTGCACGGGCATAGTGCGTGATCGCACCGACCGGAATCTGGATCGCACCGAAGAGATCAGAATCGCACCTGCGCGAGTCGCACCTACTGAGAATGCGGGATCGCACCATCACTCAAACAACCTGTATTGCAACGCCTCCGCCACATGCTCCCGCTCAACACTCTCCGACGAAGCCAGATCCGCGATCGTCCGCGAGACCTTCAGCACCCTGTCGTACCCTCGCGCGCTGAGGCCCAGCCGATTCGCAGCGGTGAGCAGCAGCGTCCGTCCCCTGGCGTCCGGACGGCAGTGGGTCGTCACGGCGCGGCCGCGCAGGTCGGCGTTCATGCGCGGTCCGTCAGATCCGTACCGGAACTGCTGGATGCGGCGCGCGGCGAGCACACGTTCGCGGACGGCTGACGATGGCTCGCCGCCGGCGCCGTCGGCGATGGCGCTGATTGGTACGGCAGGCACCTCCACGATCAGATCGATCCGATCGCGAAGGGGGCCAGACAGGCGTCCGGTGTAGCGCGCGATCTGCGCAGGCGTGCAGCGGCACGGCCGGCGATCGTCCCCAAGAAAACCGCACGGGCACGGGTTCATCGCCGCGATGAGCACGAAGCGCGCAGGGAATACCGCGGTGCGTGCCGCGCGCGCGATCGTCACGCGCCCTTCCTCGAGCGGCTGGCGCAGCACCTCGAGCACGCGCCGATCGAACTCCGGCATCTCGTCGAGGAAGAGCACACCGTTATGTGCCAGCGAGATCTCGCCCGGGCGCGGGATCGTCCCGCCGCCGACGAGGGCCACGTTCGACACGGTGTGGTGAGGCGCGCGGAACGGCCGCCATGTGAGCAGCCCTCCACCAGCGGGGAGCGTACCCGCGACCGAATGAATGGAGGTGCACTCGAGCGCCTCTTCGAACGTGAGAGGCGGCAGGATTCCTCCCAGCCTTCGCGCCATCATCGTCTTGCCGGCACCAGGAGGGCCGATGAGCAGCAGGTTGTGGCCGCCGGCAGCCGCCACTTCGAGCGCGCGACGGGCCAGCAACTGTCCCTGCACGTCGGCAAGGTCGCCGTCGCACGGGATTGACGTCATCGGGAGCGCGTCGGCCGCGGTTGCCAGCGTCGCGCGATCGGGCCTGTTGAGAGCATCGAGCGCATCGGCAAGCGACCGGACGATGCAGACCTGGAGGCCGTCCACAACCGAAGCCTCGGGGGCGTTTTGAGGCGGAAGCAGAAGGCGCGTGAGTCCCAATCGACGGGCGGCGACCGCAATCGGCAGGACGCCGCGAATCGCGTTGATGCTGCCGTCGAGCGAGAGCTCCCCGAGGACCAGCGTGTCGTCGAGCGCACGCCCCTCCAGCTGGCCGGATGTCGCCAGCACGCCAAGCGCGATGGGAAGGTCGAACGACGATCCGGCCTTGCGGACGTCGGCGGGGGCCAGGTTGACGGTGATCCGGTGGTGCGGAAACTCGAAGCCGGAGTTCCGGATGGCCAGGCGGACACGATCGCGGCTTTCGCGCACCGTCGCGTCGGGCAGGCCGACCATCGTGAACGACGGGAGCCCGAACGAGACGTCGACTTCGATCCGGACGGGGTACGCGTCGACGCCGAAAACCGCCGCGCTCCGAAGACAGACAAGCATCCAGACCTGGCCTGCAAACGGCGGTCGCACTGGTTCTATTCGATATCGTGGAGGTCAGTGACTGGCAAGACGCAGATTCTGCCACCGCGCACCATGGCGACCGTCGCAGTTCCTGCGTCGCACGGGAAGACTCAACTCGTGGGGCCTGCCTGTTGAGTTCAGGTATACCAACCAGTATCCTCTTGGGGCGCAGACCGGGACTCGCCCGGCGCGCTCGACCCCACGACACGCTCGAAGAAGGAACAGCATCATGCTGGACGTCATTAAAGGCCTGACCGGCGGCGGGAAGGCGCAGAAACAGTCCGACGATCTCCAGAGCCTCATCGCCGCTGCGAAGGAAGAGCGGAGCGCGCTCGGCGCGATGCTGACGCAGATCTCGATGCGCGGCACGAAGCTGTCGCAGCTTGGCAAGTCGCTCGAGCAGGTCGATGAAAAGGCCCTGGCGACTTCCGGCAAGCTGGACGAGATCGTCAAGCGCGTCGCGGGCCTCGAGGATCGCGCGAAGGCGTTTGGCGAGGTGGAGAAGCGCGTCCAGTCGCTGCTCGAATCCGCGATGCAGGCGAACGTCACCGCCGAGAAGCTCCTGGCGCCGGACGGCGATCTGCAGAAGCATCGACAGCAGGTGCAGCAGCTTTCATCGCAGGCGCTCGAGACCCAGGCGAGCGTCGATGCCCTGAAGCGCGAGCGCGCGACGCTCGAGGAATTCCGCAACCAGCTGCGGCAGGCCCAGGGAGAAATCAAGCAGTCCGTCGATCAAGCCAATACGCTGCGCGGTGACCTCGATCAGGTGCGCGGGACCGCCGGACAGCTCTCCCAGGATTACGGCAAACTGCGCGACACCTCGCGCGAGGCGCGTGAGGATTCGATGGCCGCCACTGAGGCGGTCAAGGATGTCGAGAAGCGGCTTGGGCCTCTCGTGCAGCTCCAGGAATTGAGCAAGACCACGGAGGACAAGCTCACCTGGCTCAACGCGCTCGCCGAGCACGTCAACCAGAAGGCCAAGTCGCTCGAATCACAGAAGCACATCATCGAGCGCGCGGTCGTCGAGGCGAACCGGCTGAACGAGCTCGTCTGGAGCATGGATGTCCAGATCAACAGGCTGAATGAAGGCTTGAAGCAGGCAGCCCGCGGCGAGGAGTCCCTCGCGCGGATCGACACGCTTGTGGCCGAGAGCAACGCGCAGGTCGACGCGGCGACGAAGGTGCGCGACGAGTTCACGCGCGAGGCAGCGCGCTTCGAAAAAGACGGCCGGTCGCTCGTCGACGTGATGCGCGTCAACCTCGAGAAGCTTTCGCTGGAGAAGAAGGAGTTCGAGGCCTTCGACCAGCGCCTGCGCGCGCTGCACTCGTCGGTCCGCGAGGCCGAGAACCGCGTCGACGCGCTGAGCGCCAAGGAAAAGAACCTCTCGCTGCTCAATCAGAAGGCGGATCTCCTCAGCAAGGAATTCCAGGCGCTGATGACCCACGCCGACGAGCTCACCAAGAAGCAGGCGAGCCTCGAGACGCTCCAGGAGCGCCTCGCGCAGGTTGACGAGCTGTCGAGGCGCACGGCCGCCCAGTACGACGGGCTGAAGCAGAGCCGCACGGATCTCGACACGCTGCGCAAGGACATCCAGGAGTTCCACAAGTCACACGCCGAGGTGGCGCAGCTTCGCGACAAGCTGGCCGCCGACCGCTCAGCGCTCGAGGCGTTCGGCGATCGCCTGACGTCGTTCCGCGTCCGCACACCGGAGATCGAGGCGACGATGGAGGCGATCCTGGGGAAGCTGAGCCAGGTGGACGAGGGAACCAGGCAGGCGACGCGGCTGGGCGAGCTGGCGGGCGAGCTGGACGCACAGCTCACGCGACTCACAAGCCGCATCCAGTTCGTCGACAAGCTCGAAGCGCGGATCAACACGCTTCACGTGCTCACCGCCGACGTCGATCGTAAGCTGGCCGAGCAGCTCGCGCGGCGCACCGAACTCGACACGCTCAAGACGCAATGCGACGGCGTCGTCGCGCTGATGCTCGATGCGCAGCAGAAGGTCGAGCAAGTCGGCGCGCTGCAGGGGAAGGTGATCCCGTTTGGCAACCGCCTCGACGTGCTGCAGGCGCAGCTCGAGAAGGCGCAGGCGCGCTTCAAGGAAGTGCAGCGTGACGAGGCGTCGATCAACGAGCAGCAGGCAAAGATCGCCGAGCTCGTCGAGATCAGCCGTGTGGTGGCGGACGAGGCAGGCGAGCGCCTGAAACAGGTCCAAGGGCTGGGCGAGGAGCTCGGCCGTTCCGCGGCGGCGAAGGACGAGCTCATCGCCGAGCTCGCGCGGATCCAGGCACGGCAGCGCGATGCGATCGCACACGCGGAAGCCGCCGAGGATCAGGTCAAGCGCGCCGAGACCATGTACAAGTCACTGGATCAGCGGCGTTCACAGCTGGCGTTCTCGGAGAAGAAGATCGGCGCCCTCGAGGCCAAGATGGACGAGCTGGCGCAGAAGTCGAACGAGATCGACCAGAAGATGAAGGCGATCCTCGAGCGCGAGGCGCTTGTCACCGCCGTGAAGTCCGAGGTCGAGAACGTCTACCAGATCAGCGCGCGCAGCAGGGCCGACCTGCAGTACGTGAGCGATCATCGCGAAGAAGTGGCCGCGCTGCGCCGCCAGGTGCAGGAGCTGCTGGCCACAGCCTCCGAGACGGACGAGAAGATCAACACCATCGACGCGCGGCGCAAGACGGTCGACGAGGTGCAGTCGAAGACGAGCCTCATCTCCAACCTGCTCGAGGACGTCCGCGTGAACCTCGAGATGCTTGGCGAGCAGAAAGCCGT
This sequence comes from Acidobacteriota bacterium, assembly GCA_023265015.1. Lineage (GTDB taxonomy): Bacteria > Acidobacteriota > Vicinamibacteria > Vicinamibacterales > UBA2999 > Gp6-AA40. The sequence continues at coordinate 31,122 of JAHFUO010000017.1, forward strand.
CATCGACCACGTGGGCGAGAAGCTCGGGCGGCTCGAGTTCGTCATGCAGGAGGCGCAAAACACGCTCGACACGCTTCAGCACGAGCGTGAGCTGGCCGAGCGCATCGAGGAGAGCATCAAGCAGCTTCGGGCGCGCACGACGGCGCGGACCGACGACAGCCGGAAGCCGGCCGCCAGCGCGTAATCGCGGACCTGAAAGGTCCGCGCCGCACGGTGTCGGGGTAGGCGCGGCACGTGTCAGGGCAGGGGCGGGTCTTCACCCGCCCTTTCTATCAGCGGGTAGAGACGACTCGTGTCGTCGTGAAGATCGTCAGACGCTCACCTGCGCGGATGGCGGTGCCCTTGATGCCGTTCCACTTGCGCAGCGATGCCACGCTGGTCTGGAACACGCGGGCGATGGAGGCCAGCGTGTCGCCGCGCTTCACCCGGTAGATCAACTTCACCGGCGGCTTCGCCTCGGGAACGGTCGCGCGTGTCGCTACGACTGCGTCAACAGGCCGTGATTCGGCAAGCGGGGCCGGGTTGTCGGCGTGCGTGGCCAGCAGCAGCGTTGGCGCGCGCGGGATGATCAGCTGCTGGCCCGGCGTCACGCGCGACCTCACCGACAGGTAATTGGCGTCGGCCAGGTCCGCGCGGCTCACCTTCAGCTTGCGCGAGATCGTCAACAGCGTCTCGCCCTTCCGCACCGTGTGCCAGTTGAGAGCGGCGGCGTCTGGACCAGCGTCCGCCACGCGGGCACGCACGAGCTCCCCGGCGCCTTCAGGAACCTTCAGCTCGTAATCCTTGCCTCGCGCCGGTGTTGTCCAGCGGCGCAGCTCCGGATTCAGGTCCTGGATCGTCTGTATCGAGGTGCCCGCCCACTCGGCCACGCGTCGGAGATCGACGGCAGCCGGCAGCGTCACCGTCTCGAACCCCGGTGTCGCGACTGGTGGCGGCTCGATGTCTACGCCGTACTGCGCCGGGTTCCGCGCGATGATCACCGCGGCGAGAATCAGCGGGACGTAGTCGCGGGTTTCCCGCGGGAGGTACCGGCGGCTCGCGCTGAGGCGCCAGAAATCCTTGACGCCGCCGCTCCGCCTGATGGCGCCCTGCACGCGGCCCGGCCCGGCGTTGTAGGAGGCAAGCGCCAGGTTCCAGTCGCCGAACGTCGCGTACAGGCTCTTCAAGTACTTCGCGGCCGCGCGGGTCGCCTTTTCGGGCTCGGCGCGCTCGTCAATGTACCAATCGTGCTTGAGGCCGTTCTCGAGCGCCGTGCCTCGCATGAACTGCCACATGCCCTTCGCCTTGGCGCGCGACAGCGCATTCGGCTTGAACGCGCTCTCGACGAGCGGAACGTACGCGAGATCCAGCGGGAGACCCTCGGCGCGGAACACGTCCTGAATCATCGGCAGAAACCTGACGCCGCGGCTGAGTCCGTCCTGCAAGTAGTCTCTGAGGCGGCCCGTGAACAGCTCGACGAACGACACCACCCGCGTGTTCAACGGGATGTCGATATCGAGGCTGATCGGATCCTCGACAACCGCCTGCCCGGTCTCTGGGGTTGCGTCCGGCTTGTCGAAGGTGGAGACGGCCGGCGGATCGTCGATCGACGCCGGCGCGTCTTTCTGCTCGCTGAACCCGTCGCCCTGCGCGAGCGCCGTCACCTCGAAATAGCGGCTCGATTCAGCAATCAGATCGGCGACAGGGTCGGAAACAGGCTGGGGAGCGGGGTCCGCAGGGGCAACGGCCGGGGCAACGGCCGGGGCAACGGCCGGGGCAACGGCAACGGATGGGCGCGACGTTGCCGCAATCGAAGACACACGTGCCGCGCAGCCTGCCGTCAGCAGTCCGACGGTGAGTATCGCCGCCGTCAAGCCGTGATGGGGTCTCAGCACGCCCGTCAACTCTACCAAAGTTGCAGCTCCATCAGTTTGGCCAGCCTGCCTGGATGAAGACCCTCTGCGATTCGCCGAGATCCCGCGCGGAAGGCGTCACGATCGTCTTATCGTCAATAACCACCTTTCGCCCCTCCTTCAGCGCCGCCCGCACGTCCTCCTCGCAAACGAAGGCGACCGGCGATTGGGCCTGCCCCGACGAAGCTTTTGGCGGACCCGGGTCGGCTTCGGCCGGCGGCCGGTAACCACGCGAGGAGAGGAAACTGTCGATTTTCGCCACCAGCGTCTGGGCAGGGATCCCCGACGGCTCCGGGCGCGCGGGAGCTTTCGGAAGTGGGCGCTCCGCCGGCGAAGCAGCCGGCCGGGTCGTGGCAATCCGATCCGCCCTTGTCTCCGCCGATGCCACCGCCGGACGGATCTCATACGCGAGCCTCTTCACGTTCAGAAGGTGGCGCGGCGAAATGTTGTCTGACGTGATGTTGCCGCCCCAGCCTCCGCACCCCAGCGTCATCGCCGGGTCGAGGCCGGTCGTGAGGCCGATTGATCCATGGGTGGTCGGCGTGTTGACGCAAATACGGAACGCCGGCTTCTTCAGACCGAACTGCAGGATCACATCCTCATTCTTCGAGTGGATCGACATCGTGTGTCCCATGCCGCCGTACCGGAGGATCTGAATGCACCGTTCGCAGCCCTCGCGCCAATCCTTCACGACGTAGAAGGAGAGGACGGGGCAGAGCTTCTCGATCGACAGCGGATAGTCGCGGCCGACGCCGGCGAGCGGCGCGATCAGCGCGCACGTTCCCTCTGGAATGGTGATGCCGACCTGCTGCGCAATAGAGGCGGCCGACTTTCCGACGAGCGCCGGGTGTGTCAGGCGCTGCGGCGTGACGAGCCCCTTCGCCAGCCCGTCCATCTCCGCCTGGTTCATGAAGTGGGCGCCCAGCGACTGCAGCTCGCGGCGGATTTCCTCCGCGACCGCCTCGTCGACGACGACCGAGTTCGGCGATGAGCACAGCACGCCGTTGTCGAAGGTCTTGCCGATGATGACGTCGCTGGCGGCTTTCTTCAAATCCGCGCTGCGCTCGATGTAGCAGGGCGCGTTGCCGGGTCCGACGCCGTACGCCGGCTTGCCGGAGCTGTACGCCGCCCGCACGAGCCCCATACCGCCCGTGGCCAGGATCACCGCAACGTCGCGGTGCTTCATCAGCTCCTGCGTGCCTTCGAGCGTCACCGTGCTCATCCAGCTGACGGCTCCCGGCGGCGCGCCGGCGCGGTACGCCGCGTCGGCCATGATCTCAACCGCGGCGGTGATGCACCGCACCGCCGACGGATGCGGGCTGACGACAATGGCGCAGCGGGCCTTCAAGGCGATCAACACCTTATAGATCGCAGTGGACGTCGGGTTCGTGGACGGCACGATCGCCGCGACGACGCCGAACGGCTCGCCAATCTCGACGATTTTCCTGTCTTCGATGCGGTTGATGACGCCGACGGTCTTCATCGGCCGGATGAATTCGTAGACCTGGCGCGATGCGAAGAGATTCTTCTGGACCTTGTCGGCGACGACGCCGTATCCCGTTTCCTCCACCGCCAGGCGCGCGAGCGCCTCGGCCTGCGGCGTCACGGCTTCGGCCATGGCCGTGACGACAGCGTCGATCTGTTCCTGGGACAGCTCGGCAAGACGGGACTGGGCCTGGCGCGCAGCCACAGCGAGCGCCCGCGCCTGCGCGATCGACTCGAGATCTCTGTTGGAGGCTGGTGCGCGATCCTGGACGGCCATGGGCGTCTACTGGGCCGTTCGCATGCCACTACGCCTTCGGCAGGATCCTCTCGACCTCGGCGTGCGGCCGCGGGATCACGTGCACCGACACGAGCTCGCCGACGCGGCGCGCGGCCGCCGCGCCGGCATCGGTTGCCGCTTTCACGGCGCCCACGTCTCCGCGCACGAGTACCGTGACGTAGCCCGCGCCGATGTATTCCTTGCCGACGAGAACGACGTTGGCGGTCTTCACCATTGCGTCCGCCGCTTCGATCGATCCGATCAGGCCCTTGGTTTCGACCATGCCGAGCGCTTCAGATGCCATGTGTGTGACGCACTCTAGCAGAATTGCGGAGTATCATTCCACTGCCGATGCCGCGCTATTCCCTGTCCCTTCGCGGGTTTCTGCTGCTTGCCGCGCTGTCGGGCGGCTGCGCACGCCTGCAGGACGCCGAGTCCCCCGTGGCCACGCCGTCCGTCACCCTCGCGCAGAAGGACGCCGCCGTCGGAACGCCACTCGAAATGAACTACCAGTTCGTGGTCGCGCCGAACGCGCCCGTATTCCCCGACGACTACTGGGTGTTCGTGCACTTTCTCGACACCGACGGCGAGCTGATGTGGACCGATGACCACCAGCCGCCGATGCCGACACGGCAATGGAAGCCTGGTGAGACGATCGAATACTCGAGGACGATGTTCGTGCCGAAGTTTCCGTACGTGGGGGAGACGCGGATCGAGCTCGGACTCTTTTTGCCGAAGACCGGCGGCCGTCTTCCGATGACCGGCGAGACGAAAGGACAGCGCTCGTATCAGGTGGCGACGTTCACTCTGCGCCTGCAGACGGACAACCTCTACGTCGTCTTCAAGGAAGGGTGGCACGAGACCGAGGTGGCGGACGAGGGCAGCGGGATCGAATGGCAGTGGTCGAAGAAGAACGGGACGCTGACGTTTCGCAACCCGATGCGCGACGTGACGTTTTACTTCCAGTGCGATCAGCCGGTGAGTGCGCTTGGCGATCCGCAGCATGTCGAGCTGCGAATCGGCCCGACCGTGATCGACCGCTTCACATTGGCGGCCGGCCGGCGCGAGCTCCGCAAGACGGACGTCAGCAAGGCTCAGTTGGGCGGCTCGGAAACTGTTGAAATCACGGTCGCGGTCGATAAGACCTTTGTGCCCGCAATCATGGCTCAACTGAAAAGCTCCGACCCCCGGGAACTGGGGATCCGCGTATTCAGGGCTTACGTTCAGCCACGGTAGCGTCTACAATAGCGAGTTGATGGGCCGGATCCTCCTCCTTGTCGCCGCCGCGCTCCTGTTCGCGGCTGTCACGCCGGCGCGCGCGGAGCTCGTCTTCTTCCAGTCGGGCCGCGCGATGTCGGTCAGGACGATCCGGTCGGACGGCGACGAGCTGGTTCTGCAGTTGCGCAGCGGCGGCGAGATCCGGTGCGACAAGACGCTCATTGTCAAAGTCGAACCCGACGAGGTCGAGTACCCCGAAGACGTGCTCGAGGCGCTGCCGTTTGCGAAATCGATTTTCGAGCCGGCGGCGATCCCGGCGCAGTACCGCGAGCTGATCACGAAGACGGCTGCGAGGCATGGCGTCGATGCGCGGGTTGTCAACGCGCTGATCCAGGTGGAGTCGGCGTATCACAGCCGCGCCGTCTCGGCGAAGGGCGCGCGCGGGCTGATGCAGTTGATGCCGGCCACGGGGCGGCGGTATGGCGCGCTCGACCTGTTCGATCCGAAAGTCAACCTCGACGCGGGCATTCAACATCTCAAGAAACTGCTGACTCGTTACGATCTGCCACTGGCTCTTGCCGCGTACAACGCCGGCGAGGCAGCAGTCGATCGCTTCGGCGGCGTGCCGCCGTTCAGAGAGACGCAGAATTACGTCAACCGCATCCTTCGCCTCCTCAGCCGGAGCTGACCGCACCCATCCCGGCCGCCAGGGAGTCCACCCGGTCTAATGCCTGAGGGGACTCCGACCACTCGCTATGATTTGGACACCGTAAGGTCCGGAGACGATGGAATTCCGTTGTAGGCTCGGGACGGCCGGCGGCGAGGTCATCGAAGGCGTCTACGTCGCCGACAGCGAGGCGCATCTGCGGCACGAGCTCGAGGAAAAAGGGCTGTTCGTCCTGTCGCTGCACCGCCGCGGCCTCCTTCCCACGTTTGGCGGCGGGCACGGCCGACGGCGGCCGGTCAGCCGCCAGGAATTCCTCGTGTTCAACCAGGAGCTGGCCACCCTGCTCAAGGCGGGCATGCCGCTCGTGCAGTCGCTCGACATCCTGCGCCAGCGCGTCTCCAACGCCACGTTCAGGGCGGTGCTCGACGGGGTGTACGACAAGGTCAAGGCCGGAACGGCGCTGTCGGACGCGTTCGGCGAGCATCCCGACATGTTTCCGGCGGTCTATTCAGCCTCGCTGATGGCGGGGGAGCGATCCGGCAATCTCGACGAAGTCATCCGCCGATACGTTGCCTATGAGAAGCTGATCGGGGCCGTCAGGCGCCGGACCATCTCGGCGCTGATTTATCCGATGATCCTGGTGACGCTGATGCTGGGGCTGGTCGGCATCATCGTCCTCCGCGTGGTGCCGGCGTTCTCCGAGTTCTACTCGACGTTCGGCAAGGAGCTGCCGCTCTCCACTCGGATCATCGTCGGGATCTCGGACCTCGTCGTCGGCAACTTCCTGCTCATCGTCGTCGGGGTGATCGCCGGCGTGATCGCGCTGGTCACCTGGTGGAAGCAGCCCGGGCAGCGCACGCGGATCGACCGGCTGTTGCTCGAGCTGCCGTGGGCCGGCGACACGATGCGCAAGTTCTCGACCACGCAGCTCGCGCGGACCCTGGCCACGCTGCTTGGCGGCGGCATCCCGCTGGTCAACGCGCTGGAGATCGGCGGGCGGTCGATGACGAACCGGTATCTCGCCGGAGAGCTCGGCGAGGTCACCCGGCGCGTGCGCGAGGGTGAGAGCTTCGCCGCGGCGCTGCTCGCGCGCGCCGTGTTTCCAGAAGTAGCCGTGAAGATGGTGGAGGTCGGCGAATCGACCGGCGCGCTGCAGGAGATGCTGAACAGCCTCGCCGAGTTCTACGACGAGGAGATCGAGACCGAGGTGGCGCGGTTCATCACGCTGATCGAACCGGTGATCCTCGTGATCATGGGCGCCGTGATCGCGCTCATCGTGCTGGCGCTGTACCTGCCGCTGTTCGAGCTGAGCTCGGTTGTTGGAGCGTAGGTGTCCGGCTGAAGCCGGACACTACCGACACGGTACGACGTGCATCGGTCGTGTCCGCCTGTAGGCGGGCGAGAGGAGTTGATGGCAACTGTCGACCCGACCAACCTGGTCACGGCCCCCGAGGATTACTCGCAGGAGATGGCGCGCGCGCGGAAGCTGGCCGAGCGGTACCACGTGGAGTTCGTCGACATGGACGAATTCCGCATCGACCAGGAGCTGTTCCGCTCGATTCCCGCCGATCTGATGCTGCGATACGGCTTCGTCCCGCATCGGCGCGAAGGGAAGTCGCTGGTGATCGTCGTGTCCGATCCGACGGACCTCCCGATGATCGACGAGCTCGGGATCGTCCTCGGCACGCCAGTCAAGGTCACGGTCGGCGCGCCGTCCGCGATCCAGGCGATCCTCAAGAAAAGCGAGAGCTCGCAGCGCGTCCTCGAAGACGCCACCGAGGGGTTTCAGCTCAAGGTCGTCAAGGAGGACGAGAGCGGCGAGGAAACCCTGACGGTCGACCGTCTGACGAGCGACACCAGCCCGGTCATCCGGCTCGTGGACTCGACGGTGTTCACGGCGATTCAGCGGCGCGCGAGCGATATCCACATCGAAACGGGCGACGACGCCGTGTACGTGAAGTACCGGATCGACGGCGTGCTGCAGCCGGCGATGCGCCCGATCGCGAAGGAATTCCACAGCCCGATCATCTCGCGCATCAAGGTCATGGCGGAGCTCGACATCGCCGAGAAGCGCGTGCCGCAGGATGGGCGCTTCAGGATGCGGATGCCCGGCAAGACGATCGATTTCCGCGTGTCGATCATGCCGAGCGTGTACGGCGAGGACGCGGTCATCCGAATCCTCGACAAGGAATCGATCAGCGAGCAGTTCACCGAGCTGAAGCTCGACATCCTCGGGTTCCCGGAGCAGGAGCTGCGGCGCTTCCGCAAATACATTCGCGAGCCGTACGGGATGGTGCTCGTCACCGGGCCCACCGGATCGGGCAAGACGACGACGCTGTATGCGGCGCTGTCTGAAATCTGGTCTGTCGAGGACAAGGTCGTCACGATCGAGGATCCGGTCGAGTACCAGCTTCGCGGGATCACGCAGATCCCGATCAACGAGAAGAAGGGGCTCACGTTCGCGCGCGGGCTGCGATCGATCCTCCGCCACGACCCCGACAAGATCATGGTGGGCGAAATCCGGGACCCCGAGACCGCCCAGATCGCGATCCAGTCGGCGCTCACGGGCCACCTGGTCTTCACCACCGTTCACGCCAACAACGTCGTCGACGTGCTCGGCCGTTTCCTCAACATGGGCGTCGAGCCGTACCAGTTCGTCTCGGCGCTGAACTGCGTGCTCGCGCAGCGGCTCGTGCGGCTGATCTGCACGCACTGCAAGCGGCCGACGAAGATCGAGCCGAAGCAGCTCGAGGAGTCGGCGCTCGATCCGGCGCTGGTGCACACGCACCGCTTCTACGAGGGCGCCGGCTGCATCGAATGCGGCGGCACCGGCTTCAAGGGGCGCACCGCCATCTGCGAACTCCTCGATCTCTCCGATCGCATCCGTGAGATGATCCTCGACAGGCGCCCGAACTCCGAGGTCAAGAAGGCGGCACACGAAGAAGGCATGCGCTTTCTTCGCGAATCGGCGGTCGAAAAAGTCCTGACTGGCCTGACCACGCTGCGCGAGATCAACAAGGTGACCTTCGTCGAATGAGCTTCTTCACCTCATGGCTCGCGAGCCCACCGCCTGACGCGGCCGTTGAAATCGCGGCCGATCACGTATCGGCGGCCGTCGTGTCGGAACGCGGCCGGAGACTGACGGTCCAGGGCTACGCGATCGAGCCGCTGCCTCCTGGAGCGGTCATCGCATCGCTGACCTCATCGAACATCATCAACCGCAGCGCGGTCGTCTCGGCGTTGCGGCGCGCGCTCGACACGCTGGGGACGCGGCCGCGACGCGTGGCCCTCGTCATTCCCGATCTGGCCGCGAAGGTCTCGCTCGTGCGGTTCGACACGATTCCCGCGAGCCGCGACGATCTCGATCAACTCCTGCGCTGGCAGCTGAAGAAAGCGTCGCCGTTTCCGCTCGAGGAGGCGTGCGTCACGTTCACGGCCGGCGGCGGGGGCGCGGCCGGGCGATCGGAGATCCTCGTCATCACAGCCCGGCGCGACATCATCGCCGAGTACGAGTCGGTCTGCGACGAATTGAAGGTGTACGCAGGTCTCGCCGATCTCGCGACGATCAGCGTGGTCAACCTCTTCCTCGGGTCGGCCGACGTTCCGTCGGGCGACTGGCTTCTGGTTCACCTCCGTCCCGACTACACGTCGATCGCCATCATGCGTGGGGAGGATGTCATCTTCTTCCGCAACCGCCCCGAAGGCGATGAGGCATCGATTGCGGACCTGGTGCACCAGACCGCGATGTATTACCAGGACCGATTGTCCGGGCAGCGGTTTACGCGCGTGCTGCTCGGCGGCAGCGGACGCGCGGCAGGCGCCGTGGAAACCGCGAGGCGAAGCCTCGAGGAGCGGCTTGGCGTGTCAGCGGAGCCGATCGACCCCACGCGCGTGGCCGGGTTGACCGATCGCATCTCCGCGACGCCCGACTTGATGGACATCCTGGCGCCGCTCGTCGGCATGATGCTCCGCACACGCAGCCTGGCGGTCACGGCCTGATGCTTCGCACGAACCTGTCGACGCGCCCGTTCTACAACGAGCGATCTGTGCAGGTGGCGCTCGCCGCCATCGGCCTGCTCGTGCTCGCGGTCACCGCCTTCAACGCGGTCGAGTTGGCGCGCCTGACGGCAAGCCAGCGTTCGCTCGGTGCCCACGCGGTTGAATCGGAGCAGGATGCCGCGCGTCTCAGGACGCAGGCCGCGGCGATCCGCGCGCAGATCAACCCCAAGGAGCTGGAGACGGTGGCGAACGCCGCCCGCGAAGCCAACGGGATCATCGATCGGCGCGCGTTTTCCTGGACTGACTTGTTCGGCCAGTTCGAGCACACGCTGCCCGAGGACGTGCGCATCACCGCCGTGCAGCCGCGGCTCGAGCAGGACGGCACCTTCGTGGTCGGCATCACCGTCCAGGCGCGCCGCGCCGAGGACCTCGACGCTTTCATCGAGGCGCTCGAGAAGACGGGCGCGTTCCGCAACGTCTTGTCCCTCGAAGAGCAGACGAATGACAGCGGGCTGCTCGAGGCGGTTGTCGAAGGGACGTACACAGGCATGCCCCGTGGGTGACCAGATTCACGGCATGGCGCTCATCCAGCGCGTGATGCGCGAGCATCGCCGCGTGGTGTACCCGCTGGCCATCGCGATGGGCATCAACGTCGTGGTGTACGCCGCGGTGGTGTACCCGCTCTCGCAGCGCGTGGCGAACATCGAGCAGCGCGATCGCACCGCGGAGGAGCAGCTGCAAGCGGCGCAGCGCGATCACGCCCAGGCTGCGGGCACGCTCACAGGCAAGGACCGCGCGTCGACGGAATTGACGACGTTCTACAAGGACGTCCTGCCGTCCGATCTCGCCGGCGCGAGGCGCCTGACGCAGCTGCGGCTCTCCCGGCTGGCCCGCGAATCGAATCTCAAGTTCATTCACGCGACGTACGAGCCCATGCTCGAGCGCAGCAAGACGCTGACGCGCCTCAAGATCGAGATGGCATTATCGGGCAGCTACGTCGATATGCGCGCGTTCATTCACCAGCTCGAGACCGCTCCCGAGTTCGTCGTCATCGACAACGTGGAGCTCGGGGAGGGTGCCGAGGGCGGCCCGCTCACGGTCGCGCTTCATCTCTCCACGTACTACCGGGACACGACGTCATGACGATAAAGGCTCCCCCCCAGCTGCTCGCGCTCGCTGGAATCGTGGCGCTCCTGATCGCCGTGGTCGTCGCCCGGCGGGGCGACACCCCGGCCGCCCAGACGCCGGCGCCGTCCAATCCGGCACGGGAAACGCCGGCGGCCACCACGAAAGCGGCGCCGGCCGTTGTGGTGGACGTGAGGCTCGAGCTGCTGAAGAGCGACCGCGCGAAGCTCGAGCCGTCGGCTCGCAATCCGTTCCAGTTCAGGCCGAAGGCGCCGCCTCCAGCGCCACCGCGGCCGGCGGCAGGCCGGGGCGGCGCGACGGCGCCGGTCATCGTTGGGCCACCGCCGCCTCCTCCAGGTCCGCCGCCAATCGCATTGAAGTACATCGGTGTGCTTGATTCGGCGCAGGGGAAGCTGGCGATCTTCAAGGACGCCGGCGACAACGTCCTCAACGGAAGGGAAGGCGATATCATCGACGGGCGGTACAAGCTACTGAAGATCGGCGTGGAGTCAGCGGATCTCTCCTACGTCGACGGGCGCGGCCGCCAGACGATTCGACTCTCGGGACAATGATGCGTTCATACCGGCATCCTGGTTTGGAGAAGGGCGCCTGCTCGGCGATCCTGGCCCTCGTCGTGGCGCTGGCGCTCGTCGCGTCCGCCTGCGGCGCCGCCCGATCGTACGGACGCGGCGAGAATGCGGCGCGCCTCGGCGACTGGGACACCGCAGTGGAGCACTATCGCCGCGCCGTGCAGGAATCGCCGGCGCGGAGCGACTACAAGATCGCGCTTGAGCGCGCGATGATCAACGCATCGCATGCGCATCTGAGCCAGGCGCAGCTCTCGGAGGCGCGCGGCGAGCTCGAGGATGCGCTCCGCGAGTATCGCCGGGCCAGCGAATTCGATCCGCCGAACCGCCAGCTCGCGACGAAAGTGCTCGAGATAGAGCGCCGCATCCGCGACCAGGCGGAGGCGCAACCGCGTAACAACAACATCGCGCAGCTGCGCGAGCAGGCGCGGCAGGCGGGACCGCCGCCGCTCATGAAGCTCACCGAGGTGCTGCCCGAGATCCGCTTCAACAACACCAGCATCCGCGACATCCTGAATTTCATTGCCAACGCCACCGGCATCAACGTCACCTACGACCGCGATTACCAGGACCGCGCGTACACGGTCACGCTGAACGGCGTCACGCTCGAGCAGGCGTTGAGCCAGGTGCTCTCGGCGAACCTGCTGTTCTACAAGGTGATCAACGACCGGACGATCATGGTGATCGCCGACACGCCGCAGAAGCGCGCCAACTACGAGGAACAGGTCATTCGCACCTTCTACGTGTCGCACGCGGACGCCACCGAGCTGGCCCAGATGATCAACACGATCATCCGCGTGCCGGCGATGGCGGTGCAGCCGATGATCGCGCCCAACAAGACCAGCAACACGATCACCATTCGCGCGACCACGCCGGTCGCGGCCATCATCGAGAAGATGATCGAGGCGAACGACAAGCCGCGCGCCGAGATCGTCATCGACGTCCAGATCCTCGAGATCAACCGCGGGCGCGCGCGATTGTTCGGCCTGGACCTGGGCAATTACGCGATGAACACGGTGTTCTCGCCCGAATCTGATCCGCGGGGCACGACCGGCACCGGGACCGCGGCCACGACGACGCTGGCGCCGGCTCCGTTCAACCTCAATACGATTACGCGTGGTATCTCGACCGCCGATTTCTACCTGGCGGTCCCGTCCGCCGTCGTGCGCTTTCTCGAGACAGATGCCGAGACCAGGCTGATCGCCAAGCCGCAGTTGAGAGGAGCGGAGGGCCAGAAGATCACGCTGAACCTGGGCGACCAGATTCCCGTTCCTGCAACGGTGTTCACGCCGCTGGCGACCGGCGGCGCCAACACGAACCCGCTGACGTCGTTCAACTACAAGGACGTCGGCATCAACATCGAAATGACGCCGCGCGTGACGATCGAAGGCGACATCATCCTCGAAATGCTGGTGGAGAACAGCACGCTCGGCAAAGATATCAGCATTGCCGGGCAGAATCTGCCGTCGTTCGGGAGGAGGGCGGTGAACACGCGCCTGCGACTGCGCGACGGCGAGTCGAACCTGCTTGCGGGGCTGCTCAGGGAGGACGATCGCAAGACGTTGCAGGGCTTGCCTGGGCTGGTGCGTCTGCCGATCCTCAACAAGCTGTTCGCGTCGAACAGCACCGACATCGCGCAGACCGACATCGTGATGCTGCTCACGCCGCGCATCGTACGGACGCAGGAGATCACCGCAACTGATCTC
>JAHFUO010000173.1 GCA_023265015.1 Acidobacteriota bacterium
CATGACGTGCGAGACCGTCGCGAGGCGGAGCGCTCGCCCGGCGGCAACGTGATCCGGAAAAGCGGCGCGTCCACGCAGTCAGACGTGATGGACACAACGTCAGGACCGCGAGTATCACTCCGCCAAGCGCGAGGCCGCCCGGTTGGGTATTTCCCTGGCCGAGTTGCTACGTCGCTCTCTGCGATCGATCCTTCCCTCGGACGATTCCAAACCATGGATGCGATATGCCGGCATGATCGAGACGGGCGATCCGAAGGCCTCGCAGAAAATAGACGACGTGGTCTATGGGCAGAAAGACTGACGCGTACGTCGACGCGTCCGCACTCATCGCATTCGCGGATCGTTCCGACAGTCACCACGCGCTATTCCGAAGATTGTTCTCGGACCCGCCCCGCCTCATGACGACCACGCTTGTGGTGGCAGAGGGCCATGGCTGGTTCCTGAAGCGGTACGACCGAACGCGGGCGTTGCAGTTTATCGCGCTGATCGAGGAGCTCACGCCACTGCGCCTGGTTGCTATTGGGCCGGATGAGCAGGCAGGTGGAATACGGATGCTCCGCAAATTCTCGGACCAGGACGTCTCTCTCACCGACGCGGTCGGCTTGCACGTGATGCAGGTCCACCGAATCAACGAGTGCTGGTCAACAGACCGCCACCTGGGCTTGACCGGCGTGTCCCTTGTGACAGATGAACACTGACGCCGGGCTGGTCTCGAATGTCCTCGGGCGTGACAGAGCCGTGACACGCAACCGATTGAAGCCTGACAGTCGCGCGTAGAATAGGAACCGTTCTCCCCAAGTTTTACGATGATCACCCGCACGCACCTCGCGGCGCCGGTGAAGCTGCTGGCGCTGTTCGTCCTGCTCGCGGCAATTCCGCTGGCCGCGCTGGGATCGCTGGGATGGCGACTGCTCCAGCAGGACCGCGCGCTTGAGAGCCAACGTCTGCGCGAACGGCTGGAAAACGCCGCCAGCTTGCTGGCTCACGAATTGGACCGCGGTCTGACCACTTGGGAGGATCTCCTGCCCGTCGCCGCTCAGGGCCATTCGGTCGCGGTTCCGCCGGACGCCGTCTTCCTGCTCTTGGACTCTCGTGGAATTGTTCAGCAGCAGGGCGTCCCTCTGCCGTACTACCCCCAAGTCCCGGCTGTGTCCGAGGCTCCCGCGGCGGTCTTCGCCGCTGCGGAGGCGCAAGAGTTCCGAGATCAGAATCTGCCGCGTCCCGCCGTGCTAACCTAGCGCGGAGCCTGCGACCTCCGGACCGATACCAATTCACCTTGGGCCAGCGTTGATGCTCCACCTCCTCCGTGATCTGGCAACGCCGGATCAAGTCGCTGAAATGCTCGCGGATTGGGAGGTGCTCATCAAAGTGGTCGTCGACATTCGCCGCGAAATCCTGACAGGAGGCGGGGAGATGCACGCCGACGGCGAGGCCCTGCTCCTCGCCGACGGATGCCAGCAGGAAGATCTCTGGGGCGCCAACTGGTATCCAACCAGTCGAGACATTCGCTTCGAAGCGCTTATCAACATTCGGCCGCGACAGAACAACCGGCGGATGCAGGTCGAAAGCGAAGCCCTTCGCAATAAAATGGAGGCGATCATTCGCCGGATCCTGGAAGGTCGATCATGAAAAACTTCGCGTCGACAAGGCATCGGTATCTCCGCGATCCTGTTCCCGTGCGCCTCGGCGGACTGGCGGCCGACCTCGCTCGGATCGGCTCGGCATCGGCGAACCCCGCCAACGGCCGCGTGGTGGAGGTGTTGCTCGAGGAGGCACGACGTTTCATCGAATGGACGGCGGACACGTTGGATGTCGACACGGCTGCCGAGCTTGTCGATTTGCAATTGGCGCTCACGCTTTGGCTTCGTGCGTGGGAAGGGGCGCAAGCCCATCCGGCGCAACGGGCACTGTTGGCTCACGAGGCCAATTGTTGGTCGGAGCGGGTGCTCGCCCTTTCCGGGCTCACGACTCAATCTGCAGAGCCATGAATGAGCAATCGCGCTGACCCTCACTGAAACGACACACTCCCGCCATCAACACAGCACACGGCGCGTGTAAACTACGCCACACCGACATGTTCTCGAAAGGGCCGGCGCGTCCGCCGCGAAGCCTCGTCGCGCTGATCGTCGCGATCACCGTCGTGCCGCTGGTGATGCTGCTGTGGCTCGGATGGCGCCTCCTGGACCAGGACCGCGTGCTCGAACGCCAGCAGATCCAGCAGCGGGTCGAGCGGGCCGCGGACGTCGTCGTCGCCGCGCTCCAGCGTACGATTGCCGTCTCCGAGCAGCACCTGGCCGCAGGCAGCGAACAGTGGCCGGACGGCGGCGTCGTGGCCACGTTTCACGACGGTGGCGTCGAGGCGTCTCCTCGCGAGCGCGTGGCCTATTTCCCCCTCGTCTCGCCGCTGCGGGAAGCAGCCACCGCGACCTTCGCTCGAGGTGAAGACCTCGAGTTCCGTCAGCGAGACCCGACGGCCGCCATCAACGTGTTCCGCGAACTGGCGAGGTCTTCCGATCTTGCCATCCAGGCCGGCGGCCTGCTCCGCCTCGGACGAAGTCTTCACAACGCCGGCCGGTTCGAGGAAGCGCTCGCAGTCTATGCTCGACTTTCCCAGATCGACGGTGTGTCCGTCGGCGGCGTGCCGGCTGGATTGAGCGCGACATACGCGCGCGGCAAGTTGCTGGAGGAGCAACAACACGTGCTGGAGCTTCGCGCTCTGGGCGTCGATCTCGATCGCGAGCTTCGCTCCGGGCGGTGGACTCTGACTG